>NZ_SLKM01000098.1:0-24647 GCF_007134575.1 Natronospira sp. | reverse complement strand
TGCGAACCGGTGACCAATTGCCGCGCGGTATTCGGCGGGTTGTCAGTTCCGAGCCTTGCGGGTGATCTCGTGCACGCAATCAGCGTATCGTTCACCGACCGGGCCGGCAATGAGGCTCTGCCCGAGATTCCTCTGGATCAGCTGGCCGAGGCCAACCACCCGGCCGGTCTGCTGGCCAGGCGGTTGCGGCTGCTGGATGGGCCCGCGGATGACAGTGCGCGGCAGCGTCTGATCGAGGAGGGCCGCCGTCGGCTGCAGGCACGGCTGGGCGAGTCTCGCTGGCAGGCCCTGGCTGATGGGGGCCTGGGTACTGACGGCATGGGTGCTGACAGCATCGGCCGTGACTCCCTGGACGAGCAGGTGGTGGTGGATTACCTGCGCCGGGCCGGGACCCGGATGCTGGAACGGATGCTGGCAAGCAGGGGGGATCTGGGATGAGGCTCAAGGGTCTGACGATTACGTCCCTGCCCGGCATTCAGGGCGATTTTCATCTCAAGGACATTGCTCCCGGGGTCAACCTGGTCACGGGGCCCAATGCCATCGGCAAGAGCAGCCTGATTCGGGCACTGCGCTATCTGGTGGCCGAGCCCGCGGCGTCCGACCCCAAGGCCCTGGTGCTGTCAGCAGAATTCGAGAATGGCGAGCGGCGTCGTGTGAGCCGCACGGGCAGTCAGCAGCAGTGGGAAGTGGACGGACGCCCGGTTGAGGCACCTCCCTTGCCGGAGGCCGATGCCCTGAGCTGTTACTGGCTGAAGATGGAAGACCTGCTTGAGAAGACGGCCAGCGATGAGCGGCTGGTTGTACAGCTCAAGCGTGATCTGGCCCAGGGCTTTGATCTGCCGGCGCTGAGGGGCGGGCCGTTTGAGATTGGCCCACGGGCGGGGCAATCGGAAAACAGGGATCTGCGCGACAGCGAGAAGAAGCTGCGCGACGTCGAGGCCGAATATCAGAGCTATCGCGATGCCGAACGGCGCCTGCCGGCGTTGGAAGAAGAGATTGCCTCGGCGAAAGAGGCGGGGCGACGTGCCGATCGCCTGAACAAGGCCCTGGCCTTGCTGGAAATCCGCAAGGAGCGCGCCGGGATCGAGGCGGGGCTTGAAACGGATTTTCCGGCCGGCATGGATCGCCTGCGCGGGGATGAGATCAAGCGCCTGGAGCAGTGCCTTGACCGACGGGTGGAGGCTGAACGGCAGCTCGCGATTGCCCATCGGGAGCGTGACGATGCCCGGCAAGGCCTGCAGGCCACCGGCCTGGCCGAGCGCCGTCCGCAGGTCGCCGAGCTGCGGGCACAAAGGGACCGGCTGGGCGAGGCCCAGCGCCTGGACCAGCAGTTGGCGGACAAGCGTGCCGCCGTGGCCAAGGCGAAGGCCGCCGAGGCCGAAGCCCTGGAGCGCCTGGGCGGACAGTCGGAGGCCCCGACGCTGACGACTGAGGCGGTCAGCGAGGCCGAGGAGTTTGCGCACCGGCTGGACAAGGAGCGGCGCCGGCAAACGGAACTGAAGGCCAGGCTGGATGCGGTTCCCCGTGAGGAGCCGAGCAACGCTGGGCGCCTGCCATTGCTCCTGGCCGCCTTGGGCGGGCTACTGGCGGCAGGCGCGGCACTGGTCGCCGAGGCCTGGGTGGCGTTGGTTGGTGGTCTGCTGGCTTTGGCGGGGGCGGCCTGGAGTGCGCTGACCCGGCAGCGGGGCGGGACGACATCGGCCCGTGAACAGGTAGCAAAGGAAGATTTGAGGGAGCTTGAGCAAACCCTCAGGCAACTGGAGTCCGAGCGTGCCGCGCTGGCGAAGCGCCTGGGCTTTGACCCGGCCCTGACGGCTCAGGGCATTGACCACTTTGTGCGCTTTGTCTCTGCTTACCATCAGGCGGTAGTCGCGCGCCGCGAGCTGGAAGGCGAGGTGGGCAAGCTCGAACAGGCGCGGGATTCAGCGGCCGGGGCCGTGGTCGCGTTTCTGCGTGTCTGGGGGATTGAGTCCGACACGGTACTGGCGGATCTCAAGGCCAGGCTGGATGAGCTGGAGCAGCGTCAGAGCGAGGCGGAAAAGGCCGAGCAGTTAGTGGCGCAACTGGATAAGGATATCGAGCGCCTGGAACAGGATATCGACGAACGCCGCTCCCAGGAGGCTGAGCTCTACCGCGAGGCCGGCCTGGAGCCCGGGGACCGCCGTGGCCTGGAGGCGCGTATTGAGCGGTGGGATGCCTGGAAGGCTCAGCGCGAACGACTGCTTGATGCGAGGGGCCGCGAGAATGAGCGCCGCTCGGCCCTGGGCGGCGAGGAGGAGTTGCTGGCGCAGGTCGAGGCCGACGAGCACGAGTGGCTGGAAGACAAGCGCGCCGAGGCCGAGGAAGAAGCCGCCGACCTGGCAGCGCTGCAGGATGAGCGCACGACGATCCGGCGTGATCTTGAGAGGGCGGGTACCGATCACAAGCTCGCCTCGGCATTGGCGGATGTGGATGCGGCCCGCTCGGCCTTGGAAGACCGCCTGGATGAAGTGCTGTTCGCCGAGGCCGGGCAGTTTCTTCTGGATGAAGTGGAAGCCGAACATCGCAAGGAAAGCGAGCCGGAGACCCTGGCCGATGCCCGCGAGCGCTTCCGGCGCTTCACCCATCAGGATTGGGACATCGAGCTGGATGATGAGGCCGGGCTGGTCGCCCTGGATTGTCGCCAGCAGGCCCGCCGTGGACTGGACGCATTGTCCACGGGCACCCGCATGCAACTGTTGCTGGCCATGCGCCTGGCCTGGCTGCGCCAGCAGGAGCAGGGGCGGGCCTCGCTGCCGCTGTTTCTGGATGAGGCCCTGACCACCAGTGACGAGGCGCGTTTTGCCGTGGTGGCCAAGAGTCTGGAGCAGTTGGCGGCGGAGGAGGGCCGGCAGGTCTTCTATCTCAGCGCCCGTCGCCACGAGCTGGCGCTGTGGGAGCGGGCCACCGGTCAGCGGCCCCATCATATTGACCTTGCCCGGGTGCGGGCCTGGCGGACTGATGCCGAGGCGGCCGATTTCGAGTTGCCGGAAGCCGAGTCCCTGCCCGAACCCGGCCAGGATCGTCCGGAAGACTACGCGGCCCGGCTGGGTGTCCCCGCCGCCGACCCGCGCCAGCCGACCGGCAGTCTGCCCTTGTTCTACCTATTGCGCGATGACCTGGTTTTGCTCCATCGCCTGATGGATACCTGGCGGGTGACGAGCCTGGGCCAGCTGGAAGGCCTGTTGGCAATCGATGCGGCCAACAGCGCCATCCCGGAAGCGGCCATGCGCGAGCGACTGGCCGGGCGCTGTGCCGCCGCCCGTGCCTGGATCGCGGCCTGGCAGCGCGGCCGTGGCCGGCCGGTGGATCGCCCGGCGCTGGAGGAATCCGGTGCGGTATCGGATGCCTTCATTGATCGGGTCAGTGAACTGGCCGAATCGCTGCAGGGCGATGGCGAGGCCCTGGTGGCCGCGCTGCGAGACGGGGAAGTGCCGCGCTTTCGCCGCAACAGCGCACAGGACTTGGAGGAATGGCTCAGCGAGCACGGCTACATCGATCCCGAGGAGCCCCTGGATCGGGATGCCCGCCAGCGCGAAACCCTGGCCCGCGTCGCCAAACAGGCACAGCCCGAGGACATCGAGCAGCTCCTGCAATGGCTGGAAGCGGCGCCAACGGTCCGCCAGGCCGACCAGACTCCCGCCAGGCAGGCGGCGTCCTAGGCCCAAAAGGGCGTGTGCGGCCGCCGCCTGCTGGCAATGGGCTCAGCCTGTCAGTCTTCAACCGGGTGCGCGTCCACGGGATCCTCGAAAGCGATAAAGAGCAGACAGCTTTCCTCGGAGACGCAGTGGGCCGTGTGCGGGAGCCCGGCGGGGCCATAGGCATAGGTCCCAGGATGGAGAGTGACCGGGTCCTGGCCGTCATAATCCACGCTCATTTCCCCGGCCACGAGCACCATGCGCTCGGCACTGCTGTGCCAGTGATGGTCGGCCGTGCTGTTCCCCGGCAAGCGAAAGAGCACATCCGCATTGGCTGCGGTGGGATCGCCCTGCAGTACCGCAATGCCGCAGCCCTCAGGCATCCACTCCGGGCAGGGGCCCCACTCCAGTTCGTCTGAGTCGAGGGTCCAGATAAAGGCCTTTTCTTCGGCGAAGGCGGCGGGCGCGGCCATCAGCATCGTGAATGCGATGGCGGTGACAAGGCCGGGCGTTATTGGGCTTTGGCTGTCTTTTGATTTGCGCATGTATGAATCCTTTTCCCTATTGGGTGTTGTGCTTGCCATGTCATGAACCGGCTCCCGGACCCACTCAAAAAGGAGCAGGCAGTACAGATTCGGGACATTAGGGCAATACGGGATTGGGCAGTTTTTACTGCCATCCAGGATTGAACCCCTTTCGGTTCAATGAGCACGTCGCCGCTCATCTCAGTAAACTTACTTGCAGCAAGACTCCCAGCGACTACCATTTCTTTAATAAGGAGTATCCCGGCTGATTTATAATGAGGTGTCATGAAGCCCACGGAATCGACAATCGGGGCAGCCTTGTTGGAGGCAACTACCGCGAAGAAGCATCGCCTTAGGCGAATTGCTCGCATGGCGGCAGCAATGTTTCTCTTTGGTGCCTTTGCCAGTGCGCTAGGCGCTATTCTGCTTGCGGAGTCCGCTGAGGACCGAATGCTTCGGCTTGGCTTTGCCCTTGCCGCATGCGTGGTTGCAGCGCTGCTCGTCGTCCTTCCATGGGAGCGGGGGCGGCTCAAATATTTCGCCCTCGTGGTGCCGGTTGCCTTTCTCTTCATCTACTTCTACGAGTTGCTGGTTGGTTTTAGCCCTTATACCTATCCGCTGACATTTGTTTTCGTTTATGTCTGGGTGGGCCTGGTCCTCCCGCGCTGGGCACCGCTGGCCTTGTTTCCCTTGATGGTTCTCACCTATGTAGCGCCGAAGCTGGATGATATTGCCGCGCTGCAGGCCGGTGTGGTCGCATTGCCGACCTGTCTTCTGGTGGGTGAAGGCATCAGCTTTGCAATGAATCTTCTGCGTGGTTATCAGGATGAGTTCCGTCAACAGGCAGAGATTTTCCGCCGGGTTGCCCTGGCAGCCAGAAGGATCAATTCCCTCGATAGCCAGGATGTGATGGATGAAATTGTTGAAGCTTGCCGTGAGTTGGGTTTCGATGCGGCCAGCATGATTCGGCTGCAGTCCGGTGGGCAAGAGGTGAAGGTAACCAGCCTTAGTGGTATGCCGGAATCCATCCTGGAGGCGAGTCTCAGCCTGGACCGGGGAATTGCCCGAAGGGTGCTGAACAAAGGGCATGGGGTCAGCTGGTATCGAGATCAGATCGAACAGGAAGGCTGCCCCTTGTTACAGGAATCCGACTTCGGTGCTGTCCATGCCGAACCGGTATTCATCGGGGACGATGTAGCTGCCATTCTGTTTGTCGGCAGGCTGAATTCATCAGCTGTCTCGGTTGAGGGACGGGCCGCGCTTGAGACCCTCGCTTTGGAGGCAGGCGCGGCCCTTTCCAATGCCGAACACTATACTCTCGAGCGTCTTCAAGCCCTGGAATATCGGAATCAGTCAGAGCGGGACCCGCTCACGGGGCTGGCAAATCGTCGGCTTGCGGATACCGTCTTGCCACAGGTCGCGCCGGATGATGCGGTGTTGCTCATCGATCTGGATCATTTCAAATGGGTCAATGACAGTTTTGGGCATGATGGGGGCGATAAGGTGCTGATCAGCCTGGCGGAATTCCTCCGGGCAGAATTACGTGAAGGGGATATCCCTTTCAGGGTCGGGGCGAGGAATTCATGATCCTCATGCCAAGGGCTGCTTCTCATGCCCGGCAGATTGCAGATCGATTGCTGGAACGATGGCGGGAGCAGCAGCCGGTGACCACCTTCAGCATGGGTTTGGCCGTGCATCGACCCGAGGCCAACCCAACGGAGACCTTCAAGCGTGCTGATGAAGCGCTTTACGCAGCCAAGCGTGGTGGCCGCAATCGTCTTTCCGAAGCCTTGTGATGGCCCCCGGTAATCAGGCCTAACGGTAGGGACGGAACCATTTGGGCTGCTGAGGGCGAAGACCCATGGCTGCCAGGGCCAGAAAGAGCAGGCCGAGCAGGATCACGACAATTCCCCAGACATCGGTTTCTTCCCGCAAGCCGAGGATGCCGGTGTAGATCATGAGAACGCCTATGCCGGAACTGACCAGAACCAGCAGTGCAACCAGTGGCAGGGGAATTGGTTCATGCCTCACCGAGCCATTGCTGCGCATGGCATAGCCCTTCTCCGCCCGGCATTTGGGGCAGTGGACGCTACCATCCTCGATTTCGGTGTTGCAGTACGGGCACTGTTCCATGGCGGGGATTGTCCCAAGGTGTGGCCTGGCTGTCCAATCACTGGCTGGTGGCTAGGGTCGCCACCAGCTGTCTTTGTGACGTCCAGCCTGGCGCAGGGATTCCAGACCAAACTCCAGCACCCCGGCAACCACCAGCACAGCCACCAGGGCGAAAACCAGTGGATGGTCGCGATTGAAGACGTCTAGCCAATCCAGTAACAGCAATAGACCAAGGCCGATCACTGCGGTCGCAATCAAGACAATGAACACCACACGCAGGCGGCGAACAGTCTGTTCCCTGATTCTGAACATGTCCAGAGACATTGGAAACTCCCTTTCGCTTGGGGAAACTTAGAAACGCGGATTCTGATTCCCTTGTTCTGTCAGTTGTTGGCCTCGACGCCTTGCCGCTCGCAGCTTGATGGCAAACAGCGGTACGTGGATCAGCAATAACAGCAAGCCGAGGCTCAGCCACGTACTGCGCATCAGTGCCGGCCAGCTCTCGTCCAGTGACCGCGAGGCATCAATCTGTAAGTGAACGGCGCCGCTAGCGTCTTCGCCGAGACGGGTCACCATGCCCTCCAGGCGGAAGGGCTGGGCCTCGGATCTCTGAGTGAGTTTCAGCAGTTCGTTCCAGCGAATAAGCTCACGACGACTGTGCTGCACGGAGGGCAGTTCCGCCTCGCCGCCGTTCGTCACTTCCAGAAGTATCCCACCCCGCTGGCGGTCGAGAATGGATTCGGCCAGGACTTCCCGGTAATCCAGGATGGCGTGGTTACTGATATCTCGCCCGTGGAGGTAGAACCGCTCCAGGTTATCGCGAAGCATGAGCCCCCGAACCTCGTCACCGTCAGCGGTCTGAAATAGATCGTGGACCCCATCCCAGCTTTCCGGTGCCTCCTCCATGTCGAGGATCATGTCGGAGAGCAGCAGTCGCCGGGTATCCTGGCACCGGCGCGAGAACAAATTGCCACGATCCTCTCGCTCTGCATCTGAGCAAGCCTGTTCCACCAGATTCACGGCGTGGCCAGGGTTGGAGATGACCCGGATTTCCCGCCGCCCATGGCCGCCGACCAGCATTTGCTCAACACCGGACAGTTCGCGGACATCGAGAAAATCACCCTGTGCAAGCATGCGCAGGTGGTCGGGCAGGGCGTCGGGTTCATTGGGCAGTAATTCCCCGTCCCAGCGAATCCGGGAGCAGTCGATAAGTCCTGCCACCTGATTGCTACTGGGCGTCTCCACCTGGCAATGGGCTTGCCCGGACAGTGACACCAGATCGCCCTGTCGCGGTGGGTTTTCGGCCAGTGACTGGCTGTCATGATACTCCCGTATTTCGTGGCCGCTGATGACATGCTGGGCGAGGACCATGTCACCGATGGGGCCGGGGGAATTGAGGAGCATGGTGACGACAGCACCCAAGGCTACCAGTGTCAGGCTCAGGTGCTTGCCCCAGTAGTGGGGTCGGGACTGGATCATTTCCGCATCAATGCTGAAGTCGTGATTGAGGCGGACAGCGGAGCGATCCATGACCCGGATATCGGCCTCCACCGTACGGCCCACCAGGCCACCAAGCTTGTGAAACCAATGCGGGGGCACCGAGAAGGGCAGGCGATCCCCGAGGGCGGGCTGTCCCTGGTCGGGGCCGCCATTGGGGGCCGGCACCATGAAGATATCCAGTGGACCGGAGACCCGGTTGACGCGGGCGGGCATGCCCGGTCGATAGGGTCGCCAGAACAGCCACAGCCCCAGCAATGCCAGGATCCCGGCTGCGGTGACCCAGATCTGGCGGGCGATTTCTCCGGCTACTCCGGCGGCGATGGCCAGGGCGATGAAGCTGCCGATCCAGGCCATGCTGGAGAGAAAACCGATCCCGCGGCCTTCCCGATCCTCGGTTTCAGCGGGCGTCTCCAGGCGCTGGTCCAGGATGCGGATATCCTGACGAGGACTGCCATCCTCAACGGGGCCGTCATTGCCGAAAACGCACTTTAGCGCGCCTCGTACCCCGGCTTCCCACTGGTCTTCCTGGGCCTCCCGGCGCTGCTGACGTTCCTTGCCCCCCTGCAGGTCGAACTCGCCATTAAGGGAAATCACTACGGCGTAGCGACCCGAAAATGCGACTTCCGCCTCGTTGTATTCCTTCAGGAAAAGGGCAGCGTCATAGGGCAGGATGACTTCCACGCCACCGATCTGATCGTGCCAGGTGGTGTGGCCGCCCGTATCCAGGCCGTGGCGCTCGAAAGGTCCGCTGAGCCGATAAACTTCGTTGCCATCGAGCTCCAGGGTTCGGTCTGAGCGGGTCGGGTCGATGAGCTGGCCCCGCAGCGCGTCCAGCTCACGACTGTCCAGTTGGCGCAGGCTGGGCAGCTCTTCCCGCGTCTGCTTGGCGGTGCGCTGGGCACGACGGAGCCTGCGCTGGTAGCCGACAACGCTGTAAGCGGATACAAAGACAATGATCAGGACCAGCGCGATCTGGACCAGGAACATGAAGTCGTTCAATGGAATTCCCCCTTCCTGCTTCGGAACCTTGTTGGTTCTCTATGACTGACGCAGCCGAACTATACGCCAGTCACAGGGGAGGTCCAAGCCGCTTTCAGGACGGCGGTGACTGTCTTGGCGGACCCTTGACGGTAGTATGATCCACAAGCCCCTGATCCACGGCGTTCGCCAGGTCATTGCTGAGGGCGTCGCGTATCTCCTCGAAGGGGCGGTTGACGCCAAGGATGCCTATGGCACGGTTACGTCCGTGGGTCTTGCCGAGGTAGAGGGCCATGTCGGCAATGTTGAGCGCCTTTTCCCAGTTTATTTCCTGTTCGGGGATGCCGGCGAATGGGAGCTGGATAAAGCCGCCTGTGGCGGTGACCGTTAGCATCGCGCCATGAACTTCGATGGGGTCCTTGCCAATGGCTTCCAGTACACGAGCAACGTAGTCCGGCAAGGCTGCAGGGTCCATGTTTCGCAGGAACATCAGGATTTCCTCGCCCCCCCAACGAATGACCATATCGGAGCTTCGGGAAATCGCCTTGAGGCGACCGGCCAATTCCCGCAGGACCACATCGCCGCCGGAATGACCATATTGGTCATTGATTCGCTTGAAGAAATCCACATCCAGGAGTAGGAGGGCATCAGGGTGAAGCTGAGCGCGTCGCTCCTTCCCGCCGTCGCCACGCTGCTGCATTTCCTTCTGGAAGGATCGTCGATTCAGAAGGCCGGTCAGGGTGTCGTGCACGGACTGGTATTCCAGCTGCTTGTTGGCGACCGTCAGGCGCAGGTTGGCTCGTCGGGCAGCGCGGTAGGCCTGCCAGAGGAGGATCAGGCTCATGATCACAACAATGACGAAAAGGATGGTAATGCGCTGCTGCAGGCGACTGTTCTCGATGACCCGCTCCTGAAGCTCATTGCGTTCTTCAAGTAGCTCGATCTGTGTGGCCTGCTCACGGGTCTCGTAGCGGGTCTGTAGCTCACTCAGGCTCTGGTCTCGTTCTGCCTGAAAAACCCTGCTTTTCAATTCCCGCTGTTTCTTCAGGGTTTCGATGGTTTCTTCCATTAAACCTGCTTCATTGTAGGCTTCTGCCATGTAGCCCAAGAGATCGGCCATATTGGCATCACTGTAGAATTCGGCCAATCGGCTGTGGGCGGCTTCCATTTCCTCAATGGCGTCATCGACCTCGCCCAGCATGATGGCCAGATAAGCCAGGTTGAATTCCAGCAGGGGGCGTGTGTGTTCGTCCTCCAGATCGATTGCCATGGCGAGTGCCCGTTGCAGGGTTTCGCGGGCATCCTCGAAGTTTTCCATTTGAATCTGGGCAGAACCGATATTGTTGAGGCTGGTGACGATGATGTCTGGCCGTTCCAGCTCTTCTGCCCAGTCAATGGCTTCCTCGTGGGCCTGAATGGAGGCTTCCTTGTCCTCCATCTGGGCAAATATGTAGCCCTTGAGCAGGAAAAACTCCGGGAGGTAGATTCGGTAGTCGAGATCCTGGGTCTCTCTGATACCACGCCGTACCATCCGCAACGCCTGATCATAATTTCTTAATTCAGCCTGCATCTGGGCAATGCTGTAGTTGAGGAACTGGCGTCTTATCTGGGTGCGCTCATCATCCGTTTCCTGCACCGCATCATAGGCTGCCAGGAAGTGGGAAAGAGCGTCTTCGTACTGACTGTGAGCGCGCAGCAGGCGCCCGGAGAGGTTATGCGCATAGTAGCGCACCCGTGGAGAATGGACTTCAGGCAGAATCCTTTCGAGCAATGGGATCTGGGTCATGGCTTCATCATTGTCATCGAGGCGCCACATCACGTCCGCTCGAAAGGCAAGGGCCTCTGCAATTACATCGGGGTGGCCGTCATCCTCCGCCAGACTCACAAGCTCCCGGCTCTCTTGCCTGGCCGCGTCTTCATCTTCCTGGCTAAGAAAGTCCAGCATGTAATAACCACGGGCACGGACGCGCGTGGCCGTGGGTGTTTCCCCGTCCAGCTCTTCGATGACAGCCGCCAACAAGGCAGCCCGTTCGTCCGCAGGCTGTTCAAACAGGGTGATGTAGTCATCAAGCTTGGATTCCAGGGCCGGATCCATCTCGGGCGGAGCCGACAGCGCGGGGGCGGCGAGCAGACCAAGAGACAGGAACAACACGGAGAGATTCCGCGTTATGGTAAGAAGCCTGATTGAGCCTTGGCAGGACAAGAGCGCCGCCTCCTTCAGTGGGGTCGGGCTTGAGCTTACAAGAGAAAACACCATCCACGCAGCCAGTTGACCCTTGGACTTATGGCGAGTGGTAGGAAAATCGGGACCGATGGTGCCTTCACGCCCCTCGAGAGCGTTATTTAGGCCAGACTGATGCTGGATGTGATCTCGGTGCCCATCGAGTAGTCTTGGTGGTTTGGGTGGCAAACGGACGACTATGAGGTCTTCAAATGGATGCCATTGTCGCGGAAGCGGTAAGCAAACGATTCGGCGAAACTCAGGCTCTGGATCAGGTGAGTTTATCGCTGAGACCGGGTACGGTGCTGGGCCTGCTGGGTCCCAACGGGGCCGGCAAGACCACCATGGTGCGAATTCTGGCCACCCTTCTGCTGCCGGATTCTGGCCGGATCATGGTGGATGGCCATGACCTCCTTCGCAATCCACAAGCGGTACGGCGGGTCATCGGGCTGACAGGACAGTATGCCTCGGTGGATGACAAGCTGACCGGGATGGAAAACCTGATTCTGATCGCCCGCTTGCTGGGGCAATCGCGATCACAGGCCCGGACCAGGGCCAGGGAATTGTTGCGGGATTTCAGTTTGGAAGAGGCCGCGGGGCGCGCGGTTCAGACCTATTCAGGGGGTATGCGTCGCCGACTGGATTTGGCGGCAAGTCTGGTGGGGAATCCCCGGATACTGTACCTGGATGAGCCCACCACCGGCCTGGATCCCCGGGCCCGCAAGCAGCTGTGGCAGCGACTCCGAGGCATGGTCGCTGCCGGGATGACGGTCTTGTTGACCACCCAGTATCTGGAAGAGGCCGATGCCCTGGCCGATGACATCGTGGTCATCGACCGGGGACGGGTGATTGCGAAGGGAACGCCTGACGCACTCAAGGAGCAGGTGGGTGGGCAGATTCTGAGACTGCGACCACGGGATCCGCTGCAGCTGGCCGAAATCGCTGAGGCGGTGGCGGCGCTGATCGGGGAAATGCCGGATGTTGACGGGCGCACTGTCTCCTGTCCGGTGTCGGATCCTGCCTTGCTGACGCAGGTGGTCAGGCGCCTCGATGAGCAGGGGCTGGCCTTGCAGGATTTTTCCCTGCGTGGTGCCAGCCTGGATGACGTTTTCCTCAAGCTTACCGGCCACCGGGCGGAAAGTGGAGAAACGGCAGAGGAGGGCGATCAGGGTGCCTGATTCCAATCACCGTTTTTTCGATGGCCTGAACCAGACCCTGACGCTGGCTTGGCGGACACTGGTTCAGATTCGGCACAACCCCTGGGAGTTGGGTGATTTCAGCATCCAGCCCGTACTCTTTCTGTTGCTGTTTCTCTATGTCTTCGGCGGCGCCATCGCCGGCTCCACGGAGGCGTATCTGCAATTCATTCTACCCGGTGTGATCGTGATGAACATGGTCTTCGTGACGGTCTATGTGGGGCACGGCCTGAACATGGATCTGACCCGAGGCGTATTCGATCGCCTTCGTGCCCTGCCCATTGCCCGTTGGGCACCACTGGCGGGCAGGATTACCGCGGACCTGGTGAAGCAGGCCTGGTCCATTCTGCTCCTGCTGGCAATCGGCTTCCTGCTTGGCTATCGTCTGGAGGGTACGGTAATGGGGCTGCTGGGTATGTCATTGCTGCTGCTGACCTTTGCCCTTGCATTTTCCTGGGTAATGGTCTGGATTGGCGTGATTGCCCGGGACCCGGAGCATGTCCAGTTATTTGGTTTTACCGCGCTGTTTCCAGTGACCTTTGTGAGCAATGTATTCGTCCCGACTGAGTCCATGCCCCCCTGGCTACAGGTCGTAGTTGAGCTGAATCCCGTGTCCTTGTTGTCTGAAGCATCCCGAGGGTTGCTCAATGGAGAGGCGTTTCTGCAACCGGCATTATGGTCCATGGCATGGGCCCTGGGTATCGGGTTGGTTTTTGCACCGTTAGCCTTGCGGGCCCTGGAGCGTCGTCTGGCATCAGGTAGTTCTCCTTGAAGTGATGGTTTCGGGATGTCACTTACTGGAAAATCTTGCTCATCCGCACTCGGTGCGGTTGCGGCCGTTGCGTTTCGCCTCATATAAAGCCTTGTCGGCGCGAGTGACCACGGCCTCGGCATCCTCGGTGCCTTCATTGATGGCCAGCCCCAGGCTGATTGTCAGGGACAGCCGTCCTGCACTGGTCTTGAAGTCCTGATTTCCCACCACCTGACGAACCTTCTCGGCGACGAGGTAAGCGGGTTCCTTGTCCGTATTCTGAAGAAGTATCAGGAACTCCTCGCCCCCCCAGCGGGACACGCGGTCCTCAGCCCGCACGGATGCACTGAGACGATGGGCCAGTTCCACCAACACTTCGTCGCCCACATCATGGCCGTGGCTGTCATTCACCTGTTTGAAATAGTCCAGGTCGGCCATGATCACGGCATAGCGTTGATGATGTCGGCGGGATAGGGCATGGGCAGCGGCCAGTTCCTGATCCATGGCGCGGCGATTGAGCAGACCGGTGAGGGGGTCTGTCAGGGCACTCTGGCGTAGCTGTTGTGCAGCGATGAAGTTCTGCACGTAACCATTGTAAAGAAGCTCGGCAAGGATGCAGGCCACGACCACCATGACGGCCGGGTAAATCAGATTGACGGCGGCCGCAATCAGGTCGACGCCGTTGTGGCTGAGTAGCAGCGGCAGCGCCAGCAGGGGCAGGCCATAGATGACCGGGATATCTCTCAACCCCCGGGTGGCGGCCACTGACATGGCGCCAATGGTCATGATCAAGCCCTGGGCAGTGTATTGCACGGGGGCGCCGTCATAGACCTTCTCATTGGCAAAAATGCCCACCATCATGAACATCATGGCAAAGGCGAGGAGCAAGAGCATCGGCCGGGGCCAGTCACCCAGCGGAAAGCGCCAGCGCAGGACCAGGATGACTAGGGCGGGGATCAGGACCGGCAATCGCCACAGCGCATTCCGCAGGCCGATGCGGTGGTGGTCTTCGTAGAGCAGGAACTCGATAAGTTGGAAGGCGGGCAGAATGAAGAGGACCGCCACCGCCGCCACCACACCAATACGCCGGGCCAGTTGACGCTGGTAGTTTCGGAAATCACTTTCCCAGGCCGTTGGGATGGACGGAAAGAGCAGGTCCAGAATGTGCTGGACGCGCGGGCCTGGCATTGCATACCCCCTTTGCCGGTGGCAGGTGGTCGCGGCTGATGGCCTCCCTGCCTGGGCTAATTTGTCGGGGCGGTCCGCTGCCCCTTTCTCACAAACAAATCATAGCGCAAGTGGTTACTGGACCGCGACTCGGCAGATTGTTGCCACGCCCAGGGCATCGATAATGCCTCGCGCATAGTCGTATCCGTGCTGTTCGATGCCGGCCAGATCGCGAAAGCCCAAGGTAGTGGCATCGGCCAGGGGCGGGGTGAAGCGGATATCGGCGTCGGCAAGGGTCCGGTCGGCAGCCTGGTGGCTGGCGGCAAGCACGGAATCCATGAGTATTTCCATCATGCCGGGCACACCCCGTTGCTTGCGATACTGCTTGCCCCGCAGGAGACTGACCCAGGGAGAGGGGAAGTCGTCACGTGTGGCAGACACGCCCCGAGGCGCACGCACATCGCTGGTGAGCAGTCGGGCCACCCGGGGTCGCAGCAGGTCACCGGGCAGGTTGTTCAGGACGCCGCCGTCCACGTGGATCTCGCCGTTGTTGATTACCGGTGTCACCAGACCGGGTATGGCGCCTGTAGCCCGCACGGCACGCCACAGGGAGCCGCTTTCATGCACGGTCAGCTGCTGCCGGGAGATATTGGTGGAGACGCAGCAGAAGGGGCGCCAGAGATCCTCGATCAGCAGATCGCCATAGGTCTTGCGGCTGACGTAATCCAGCCGCTTGCTGCGGAGCAGACTGAACGCGGGCAAGGTGTACTCCCGCCAGGGATTGGATTGGACGAAGGCCCATTCTGCCTGGGCCAGGATGTCCGCCGGGGCCATACCTCGGGCGTATAGGGCGCCCACCACCCCACCCATGCTGGTGCCGGCAACCAGGTCCACCGGTACGCCCGCCTCCTCCAGGGCCCGGATGACGCCGATATGGGCAATGCCCCGGGCGCCGCCCCCGCTCAGGGCCAGGCCAATGGACCGGCCGGTCAGGCGGCGCGCCAGACTGGCCATCTGCCGCGGACAACCGCTTCGCAGGTGGTGGTGAGTATCCACCGAGCGGGGCTCCAGCCAGCGGTCGGAATGATGGGGCAGGGTGGTTTCCTGGGCATGTAGCAGAACCAGGTGGACCCGTGGCGCCACGCCGGACTGGCGGCGGGCCGAGAGCTCCTGATAGAGCAGGGTTTCCAGACCCTTTGGCTCCGGGTCGTCTTCGCTGTCCGCCAGTACCAGAATCTCATCGGCCCGCTCCAGACAACGTTGCGTCCAGGCGCTGGGCTGCTCACCCGCGTCACAGGGGTCGGTCAGATAGAACACCAGTTCATGGCGGGACTCCTGCTGCTCCAGCCACAGACCAAGACCGGTATGGGCCGGATCGCCGGGACCGGCGTGGGCCAGCGTTTCCCGGCCCAGGCGGCGGCCAATCTCGCCTGGATCCAGTAGCAGGCTGTCACCGTGGCTTCTCAAGGCCTTCTGCAGTTGCAGCAGGAATACCTTGGGCGCGGCCAGACGACCGGCCCGGATCACGCAGACGGCCCTTGGGGCAGCCGTTTGATTGCCGTTTCCCTGTTGGGCCCGGTCCAGTCTTTCCACCACCAGGCGGCCTACAGACAGCGCCAGCTGGGGGTGGCGTCGGCTGAGATGATCGAAATCCACCCGGGTCAGACGGACCAGGGTGCTGGCATGGGTTGCCACCACGCGAGCGGAGCGAGGCTGGTCACGCAGTACCGCCATTTCACCCACCATCTCGCCCGCGGTAACCGTGGCGATGGCCTGCAATCCACCGTCCTGATTGCTGCCAAGAATGCGTAGCTGGCCGCTGACCAGGATATAGAGGCTGTCGCCCGGTGCCCCCTGGTCGAAGAGCATTTCGCCGGGCTCAAGCTGCTGCCATTTCAGACGGTCTTCCAGGGCGCGCCAGGTTTCATCTTCCAGGGTGCCGAAATAACGGCGGATCAGTTTGCCGATCTGATTGTGCCGCATGCGTCGCAGCACTTCTGCTTCCAGGGCGGCCCTGAGCGGAGGATGCTTTGCCACGGCTTCATCGAAGGTGCCGGCCGGCAGGCGGGCCAGCAGCGTGGTGCCCACGGCTCTGACCGTGGCGCTGCGAAAACCACCCACCAGCAGGGCCATCTCGCCAACGGGTTCCCCCGGCATGACGCGGCCGACCCGGCGGGCCGCCTCAAAATCATCGCTCTCGCTCTTGGGGGCCAGCACATGCAAGGCGCCCGACAGCACCACATACATGGCATCGGCGCTGTCGCCGGCCTGAAACAGATCCTGGCCATCGGCAAGCCGGACTTCCCCCATTCGACCGGCCAGCGACTCCACCACCGCCCCTTCAATGTCGGCGAAGATGGTGGAGGTTCGCAGAGTCTCACTGATTCGGCGTTTGCCGATGTTGCCGTGGTCCATACCCTTTCCAATGTCCTAACTCCCTGAGTTGTCACAGTATAGTCGTAAGTTGCTGTTCCGTCCGCCTGATGCCAATGGCCCCGAATACGCTTGACCGGGACCGGGGGGCAGGCGGACCATGAACTCTGGGAGGGCCACGGAGGCCGCGTATGACGGATCGAAGCG
Source organism: Natronospira sp. (assembly GCF_007134575.1). Lineage (NCBI taxonomy): Bacteria > Pseudomonadati > Pseudomonadota > Gammaproteobacteria > Natronospirales > Natronospiraceae > Natronospira > Natronospira sp. The sequence goes on along the minus strand of NZ_SLKM01000098.1, from coordinate 7,962 downwards.
AGGAACTGGAAGCCGGGTTGCTCACGCTTGTGGTCGAGGTGATCCGCGAACTCCACCCGGGCCGTCCCGTACCCGAGCTGGACAGGGACACCGACCTGGAAGCCGAAGCCGGACTGGACAGTCTGGGGCGGGTTGAGTTGATGCTGCGCGTGGAAAAACGCTTTGGTGTCAGCGTCCCGGACGAGGAGGCGGTCGGGGCGAAAACACCCGCTGATCTGATTCGGGCCCTGCAGGAGCGTGGCGCCAAACCGGTTGCCGTGAGCACCGAGCCCGAAGCACGGGAGTCAGCGCCAACGGCAGCCGCTGCCGAGCCGAAGCAGGCCGGGACCCTGCCCGAGGTTCTGGATTGGCATGCGAACCGTGCCGGAGAGCGCCGCTGTCTGACCCTGTTCGATGACAGTGGCCAGGGGCCGGGCCTTGACCATGAGGCCTTGCGTCGGGGCGCGGCGGAAGTGGCAGCCGGCCTGCGCGAGCGTGGTATCGGCCCGGACGACACCGTGGCACTGATGTTGCCCACCGGTCTGGATTTCTTCTTCGCCTTTCATGGCGTGATGTGGGCCGGGGCGGTACCGGTTCCCTTGTATCCGCCGGTACGGGCCAGTCAATTGGAAGACCATCTTCGCCGTATCGGCGGTGTCCTGGAAAACGCCGGGACCCGTTGCTTTATCGCTTCCAGGGAAACGGTTCGGGCAGGGCAATTGTTGCGGGGGCTGGCAGCGGCACTGGATCATGTGGTGACCGTCCCGGCTCTTCGACGGGGGGTAGCCCCTGCGGACCGGGTACCGCGCAAGTCTGATGACCTGGCCTTCCTCCAGTACACCTCCGGTACCACCGGCCAGCCCAAGGGCGTGATGCTGACCCACGGCAACCTGCTTGCCAATATCCGCAGCATGGGGCAGGTGGTCGAGGCGAGTTCCGACGACCATTTCGTCAGCTGGCTGCCCCTCTATCACGACATGGGCCTGATCGGCGCCTGCCTGGGCACCTTGTACTACAGCATCCCCCTGACCCTGATGTCGCCGCTTCAGTTCATGGCGCGGCCACAGCGCTGGCTATGGGCCATACACCGTCATCGGGCCACCCTGTCAGCCGCCCCGAACTTTGCCTACGATCTTTGCGCCCGGCGCCTGGCGGACGAGGACGTTGAGGGCCTGGACCTGTCCAGCTGGCGAGTTGCCTTCAATGGGGCCGAGCCGGTCAGCCCCGGGACCCTCGAAAGCTTCTGCGAGCGTTTCGGGCCCCATGGATTTTCCCGCCGGACCATGAGCCCGGTCTATGGTCTGGCCGAGTCCTCGGTGGGGCTGAGTTTTCCGCCCCTGGACCGGGGACCCTGGGTGGATCGGGTCAAGCGGGATACCTTTGAGCGCCGGGGCAAGGCGGTGCCGGCCAATTCAGATGACCCCCACCCGCGACTGTTTGTGGCCTGCGGCAAGGCCCTGCCCGGGCATGAGCTTCGAGTGGTGGATGACAAGGGCAAGCCGGTGGCGGATCGTGTCCAGGGTCGGCTGGAGTTCCGTGGGCCTTCCTGTACTCGCGGCTATTTCCAGAACCCGGCGGCGAGCGAGAAGCTTTTCAGTGACGATGGCTGGCTGGATTCCGGTGATCTGGCCTATCTGGACCGGGGGGAGCTGTTTCTCACCGGGCGGGTCAAGGACCTGATCATCCGGGGCGGCCGCAACTATTACCCCTATGAGATCGAACAGGCGGTCTCGCAGATTCCGGGGATTCGCAGCAACAATGTCGCGGTGTTTGCCAGCCCCGACCCCGACACCGGAACCGAACGGCTGGTGGTGGTGGCCGAGACCCGGGAAACGGCACAGGAGCGACTGAAGGAACTGGAGCAGGCGGTCCGGGATGCCAGTCTGGAGTTGCTGGAGACGCCACCGGAAGTCATCAGCCTGGTGCCGCCCCAGTCGGTACCCAAGACCTCCAGCGGCAAGATCCGGCGGCCGGCCTGTCGGGCACTGTTTGAACAGGGCCGCCTGGGACAACGGCACCGTCTGGGGGCTCAGTTGTTACGCCTGCTGGGGCGTGGGCTGCCGCAACTGATGCGTCGCGGTGCGCGCCGGGTCGGGCGAGGGTTGTTCAACCTCTGGCTGTGGCTGCTGGTGCTGATCTTTGCCTTGCCCCTCGCCGTGATCATGACCCTGCTGCCAGGTCGTCGTCTCCGGGCGGCGGTATCCCGTTTTGGCGCCGGGATGCTGGGGCTGTTGAGCGGGGCCGGGCCGGTGGTGAGCGGCCGTGAGAATCTACCGGACGGCCCCTGCGTGGTGGTCTGCAACCACGCCAGTTATCTGGACGGTTTCGGCCTGCGGGCTGCATTGCCCGGTTCACTGGTATTCGTGGTCAAGCGTGAAATCGTGCGCAATCCACCCTTGTGGTGGTTGTTGCGCCGGGCGGGTGCAACACCTGTGGAGCGTTTTGATTATCGTCGCAGTCTTGCCGACCTGGAGCAGGCCATGGCACGGATGGCATCGGGTGAGCGCCTGATGTTCTTCCCGGAAGGTACCCTGACCCGGGCGCCCGGACTGCAGGCCTTTCGGGTAGGCGCTTTCATGGCCGCGGTGCGCAAGGGGGTGCCGGTGGTACCGGTCAGCATCCGCGGCTCTCGTGACATGCTTCGAGGTTTCAGTTTTTTCGTGCGCCCCGGCCGTGTGTCGGTGACCGTGGGTAAGCCCATTCATCCTGACGGGGATGACTGGGACGCTGCGCTGAAATTGCGTGACCAGGCTCGGGATTGGATTCTCGAGCACTGCGGTGAACCCGATCTGGGTACCCACACCAGCAGCCTGATGGACCTGCGAAAGAATATTGGCCTCTGATGGCAGCTTTTCGGAGTGGCCGCCGTATTCCATGACGGTGTTGACCTTTCCTGTCAGCACTGGCCGCTTCGGCGGTCATGACCTCTTCCTGGGAACCATTCCGGGCTGCCGGCGAGACCGGCAGCCCGGCCTTTTGCCGAGACGGGGTTTCTGACTAGCGGGCTTCCGGGAGATAGGGGGCGCGATTGTTCAGGATCTGCTGCTGTTGCTCCCGGGACAGGCCGCTGCCCCGGCGCAATGGCCGCAGAGTCTCGCGCACTTCGAGGCTGTCCCAGTCGGAGGCAAACAGGATTCGTTCAGCACCGATCAGCGAGACTGCTTGGGCCACATTGTGCCGATTGCGTCGGTGGGCGGTCCGACCGGCCGTATCGCCGGCATAATCCCGGTCCCGCGCCCAGGCTGCGGAGATGTCGAACCAGAGATTATCGTGTTGAGGGAGGTCCCGGGCCAGGCGCTCGATGGCCCGCAAGGTATCCGTGTCAACAATGCCGCCCCCACCCAGGTGGGCCAGTTGAACCGGGACGGTGGGAGCTTTCGGGAGGACATGCTCGAGAAATATTTCTGCTTCCTCGACGCCATAGCGTGAGCCCCGCGGCCGCAGATGGATCACGATGGCCAGTGACTGCTGCTCGGCTGCCGCGAACACTGACGCCAGAGCCGCGAGTTCCTCAGCGTCGTGCAAGTCCACATCACTGTTGGCGAGGTGCAGCTTGATACCGGTGGCACCGGACTCGGCGCAGCGTTGCACTTCCTCCAGGGCGTAGTCGGCAATGGGGCTGATGCCGCAGAAGGCCACCAATCGTTCCGGGAAACGCCGGGCCTGTTCGAGCACAAAGTCATTTTCCCGTTTGACCTTGTGATACTCATTCTCAAAGCGGATCTCGGGGATGGCGTACATATAGCCCAGCGACAGGATCACCGCCTGATCGATTCGGTAGCGATCCATCTGGCGGAGCAGGATATCGGCATCCTGTATGCCGCGGCTGAGATCGCCGGGGCGCTCACCCCGGGCCAGCTGTACCCGGGGCAGTGCTCGTGCACCGCTCTCGCTTCGGATATGGATGTGGTGATCCGCCACCGGTGGTGGCAGCCCATCCGGCGTGCCGGCACAGCCGGCAATCAGCAGCGCAATGAACGGTACCAATCGTAGTCTGAAAAGGATATTCTGGAGTCTTGGCATGCCTGGGACTACAGCAGATTGGCGCAGTCGGCACAAGCCGTGGGCATGCAGCAGGCAGGGTGAGAATTGGCCGAGTGTCGGCATTTGGGATTTGGGGATGTTCAGGGAGTGGTAAATGGGGACTTTTTTGCGTTCGGTGTTGCTGGTGCTGCTCATGGTCGGTTTGGGAGCCTGCTTGAGCGACGGCGATGGGGGCCTGCCCGGCGGTCAGGATCTGCCGGGGGGCTCCGACAACGGTGATGATCAGAATGGAGACGCGGGTGGAGAGGAAGACGATCTCGCCGCTCTCGCAGAAGAGATTCGCGCCATCGCCCGGGACCATGGCCTGGATGGCGATATCCGCCCGGGCCTTGCACCAGTCCGCCCGGATGAAGATGAGCTCGTCCGGCTCGGCCAACTGCTGTTCTTCAGTGCCACCTTGAGCGGCAACCGGGACGTGGCCTGCGCCAGTTGTCACCATCCGGATCTTGCCATGGGTGATGGTCTGTCCCTGCCCATCGGAGTGGCAGCACATGCACCGGAACGCCTGGGGCTGGATCGAGAGCTGGACCCGGAGCAAGACCTCGACCCCCGGGCCGACGACGGTCCCAATGTGCCCCGCAACAGCCAGACCATATTCAACACGGCCCTTTATAATCGAGCCCTGTTTCACGATGGCCGGGTCTTTGTTCTGGACGAGGAAGTGGCCCCCGGCGGGCAGGGTCAGACCTTCAATACCCCGGAGAGCGGCAACCTCCCCCATGCGGGCGAGGGCGACAATCTGCTCGAAGTGCAGGCCCTGTTTCCGCTGCTCAGTGACCAGGAAATGCGAGGCTTTACCCACCCGGAACTGGTGCCGGAAGAATATCGGGCGCATCTGATCGAGCGGCTACAGGATGCCGAGCCGGGCCCGGGTCCGACCTGGGAGGAGCGGTTTGCCGCCGCCTTCCCGGAGGATCCGGACCCCATCAATCTGGGCAATCTTCAGCGGGCGCTGGGTGCCTTTCAGGCATCAATGACATTCGTGGACAGCCCCTGGCGCTATTTTCTCGTTTCCGACGAGGAGGAAACGCCCGACTTGTCGGAAGATGCCCTGGAAGGGGCCCGTCTGTTCATGACCATGCCCGAGGAAGGGGGCCTCGGCTGCATAAGTTGCCATAGCGGTGATCGCTTTACCGATGAAAGCTTTCACAATGTGGGTTTCCCCCAGATTGGACGCGGCAAGCGCCAAGGGGGAACGGACTCCGGTCGCTGGGGCGTGACCCAGGAGCCGTCGGGCATGTTTGCCTTTCGGGTCCCCAGCCTGCTCAACGTTGCAGTGCGGGGGCCGTATGGTCATGCCGGCAGCCTCCAGACCCTGGAAGACGCCATCAAATGGCATGCCGACCCGGAATACTGGCTGACTCGTATTGATGAAGTGCTGGCCGGTCTGGTTCAGTTTCACTCGCTCAATGTCCATGAGCTCTATCCCCGGGCCGCCGAGCTGACTGCCGAGGTGCAGGAACACGACAGCTTCGCCGCCAGTCGCGAGTTCTTGCCGCCGGTGGCGCCGGATTCGGAGGCCGTGGATCAGCTGGTGGCCTTTCTGGAGTCGCTCACCGATCCCTGTGTCGAAGATGGTCAGTGCCTGAGCGATTGGGTTCCGGCCAGGGAAGATGACCCGGATGGGTTCCTCCTGGTTCGAGATGATCCTTTTCCGGGCAACGGAGATGATGGCGAAGGTGGGGGTGAAACCTACCCGGAATACATCGCCCTGGATCATTCCCAGCGAGCGGACCGTGACAGCTTCCCCGAGGCCCTGGGCTGTACTGGTGGTCCCTCGGATGTGAGCAATCAGGATCGCCAGGCCTTTGTCTTCCGGGATGATCTCGGCCTGGATCTGCCCCATGGCTTTTCGGAAGCCGGCTGGACCATCGACGGCCAAAGCGGCGTGGAAATGCGTATGTTCGCGGGCGGGATCACAGCAGCCTATCTGGACGATGACTGCTGGCCCGATCTGCTTTTTTCCAGCGGTGAGGAACAGGGGCTCGTGTTCTACCGCAACCTCGGGGGCCAGTCTGGGTTTGAGCAGTCGGATGCCTTGGCGCCGCCGGACGCCCCTGACTACGGATTCTTCACCAATGTCTCGGTAATGGATCTGAACGGCGACTATTACCAGGAGCTTCTGGTTAGCAACCTCAGTCCCAGGGAAGGGGTAAAGGTGCTGGGCATGGATGATTCCGGCGGCTACCAGGAAATCGCCGAACTGCCCATGTCGAGAAGCACCTGGGGCATGGCCTTTTCGGATTTTACCGGCTCCGGCCTGCCGGGTATCTTCATGGCCCACTGGTCCGGGGGCGTGGATGGTCTGGCCCCGGCCTTGTGGATCAGCGAGGGTGATCGCCTGGTGCCTGCCGACGAATTTGGCGGTACTTCATCCGCCCAGCTTGATCAGAATTTCAACTTTTCTCCCATCTTTGCTGATTTCAATGACAGTGGAGGGCAGGACCTGGTCATTGCTTCCGATTTTTTCACCAGCTCCGTTCTCGCTCATGCTCCCGGGGCTGGTCGTTTCTTCCGCAATATTACCGACCGTTCCGTTATTACAGACGAAAATGGTATGGGCGCTGTGGTTGGGGATTTTGACAACAATGGCAAGCTTGACTGGTTCGTGACTTCAATATTCGACAAGGTCGATGAGCCCGCGGGCAACTGGGGCACCAGCGGTAATCGCTTTTACAGGAATATCAGTGAAGACGGCCATGTTCGATTCGAGGATGCCACCGAGGAAGTGGGAGTCAGAGAGGGTGGCTGGGGCTGGGGTGCCTGTGCCGCGGATTTCAACAACAACGGATTCCTTGATATTTTTCACGTCAATGGCTTCGGTGTCATGCCACCCTATGTTCCCTGGGCGGATTGGTATGAAGAACTCACCGGCGGGCGTTTCACCGACAATCGCCCGGTCCTTTACATCAACAATGGTGACGGCACGTTTACGGAGCGTTCCCTGGCCTGGGATGTGGAAGAGGTCTCCCAAGGGACCGGTGTGACCTGTTTCGATTATGATCGCGATGGTGATATCGACATCGTGTTGGTGGACAATTCCAGTGGCATTCAGTTTTTCGAAAACCAGGTGGGACACGGTCCTGGTGCGCGTTTTCTCAACATCCGACTGGTAGGGGAATCACCCAATACTCATGCACTCGGTGCCCGGGTTTATGTTGAGGCGGATGTGGGTAACGGCCACGGCCAGCAGCGGCAGATGCGGGAGGTCATGGCCCATAGCAGCTTCAATGGCCAGGATCTGCCTGATCTTCATTTCGGTCTGGGAGAAGCCGAGTCCGTTACTGTGGAGATTCAGTGGCCGGATGGCGAGGCGCTCGTCTGCGAGGATATTCCTGCCAATCGTTTCATGGTTTTCGACCAACGCCAGCCCGAATGTCCCGCGGACTGAGGAGTTGAGCGGAATGTCCAGCGAATCCCGCTCAGACTGGTGGATGCTGCCGAAGGGCTTGTGCCTTCTGGCGGTTGCTGCCTGTGTACCTTTGCATGAGCCCACCCCGGCGCCAGAGTATTTTGATCTGATGGAGCCATTGTTCACGGTGGGCGTGCCACCAGAAGCACCCTTGCCGGAGCTTGATACCGAGCATCTGGGGCCTGAGGAGGCCAACCGGGTCAGGGTCCATCGTGAGCGGCATCGTGCAGTGGTCAATGTGACCAGCCTGAGCGCCCATCGCGGCCGCAGCATTGAAATCGTCCCCAGTATGGAAATGGGCAGTGGGGCCATTATTGACAGCAAGGGTATTGTGGTTAGCAATCACCATGTGGTTGCCGGTGGCAGCGCCTGGTGGTGACGCTCTACGATGGCAGCCACTATCCGGCCACCCTCCTGGGGCAGTGATCCGGAAATGGATTTGGCAGTGCTCGAGTTCGATCCCCAGGGCAGATCACTTACCCGTATCCCCTTTGCTGACAGCAGCCGTGCCCAGGTGGGACAGTCCG
>NZ_SLKM01000006.1:0-7852 GCF_007134575.1 Natronospira sp. | reverse complement strand
CCATACCAGAATGGTCATCCCGGCCAGGCAGATCATGCCGAAGATGCCACCGGCCCAGATGGCAATCTGCTGCTTGGCCGCCGTGGTGATGCCGATGGCCTGATAAACCTCCGGCGGTGTCAGCAGCCCGAAAAGATGCCCGAAGAAGAGCAAAATGATGCCCACATGAAACATCACGCTGCCCCAGCGGAAGGCTCGGCTGTTGTTTAGCGTCTGGCTGGACATGGCCCGCCAGGTGTACTGGCCCCGCTCATAACGGAGCAGGGAACCCAGGATGAAGATGGCGCCAGCGATGTAGGGAAAGACGCCGAAGAAGAATTGGTTCAGATAGATTTCCATGATGTGTCCTCCGACAGTCAGCTACGGCCAGCGCCGTTGGATGGTGATTGGCCGGGTTTCTCCATCCATTGGATGGGAACCTCCTGTTGCGGTTTGCCGCTTTGCGAGATGGGGCAGCCCTCGCCCGACTGACTCGGATCGTGGTTGGCCATGAAGGTGACCTGTTCCTCTTCCCAGATTTCATCCATCTTGGTGATGGTTTCATCCGGGCCTTCCTTCGCAGCCTGCTCCCGCATGGCCTTTGCTTCGGCCGGTTCACCACCGATTTCCACCAGAGCCTCGAATAGCACGGCCCGGTCGGAAGCCTTTTCTCTCAGCCGGGCGCCGAGCAGCACGATCACGGCCATGGCGTCATTCAGCATGGCTTGAATTTCCTCCCTGGAACGGGTGGAGAGAAACTCCAGCAGCAGAGGCAGATAGTCCGGCAGCTCCCGGGCATCCAGTTCCAGGCCGGATTCACGGTAGTAATTGATCAGCTCCACCATGGCCTGTCCCCGGTCACGGGACTCACCGTGGACATGCTCGAAAAGATGCAGGGAAAGATGGCGGCCCCGATCAAACAGGGCCACATACTCTTCCTGCAAAGTCATCAGCGGGGCTTCCTGTAGGCGCTGGATGAATGCCTCCAGCGTCGTCATCCGCTCTTGGCTCAGTGCCTGCTCTTTTCGGAGTGCCTTCAGCATCTCCGGAGCAGCCTGAACGGTCTCCTCGCTAGGGTAGGCCATGAGCCTGGATATGACTTTCAGCGTAAGCATCATGCCTTCTCCCTGTCTGCTTTGATGGGGAAGAACTTGCGCTGTGCTAGCGGTTTTCCACCGAAGACATCCGGGTCACTGTGACCAGCATCACAGCCACCACCGAAGCTAAAGCCGCAGCCGCCACGCTCACTGATACCATCGTAGATGGATTCAGAGTTCTCCCGCTTGTTGGTGGGGATCACGAAGCGATCTTCGTAGTCGGCAATGGCCATGTAACGGTACATGTCTTCCACGGTCTCCACGTCCAGGCCGACCCGCTCCAGCACTTCCGGCTTTTCCACACCATCCACATGGCGTGCCCGCATAAAGGCGCGCATGGCCAGCATGCGTTCCATGGCCAGAACGACGGGCTCTTCCTCACCCGCAGTTAGCATATTGGCGAGATAACGTACCGGGATCCGTAGCGCATCCACGTCCGGAATCTCACCGTTGAAGCCGATCTTGCCGGCGTCTGCCGCCGACTGAATGGGCGACAGGGGCGGGCAATACCAGACCATGGGCAGGGTTCGGTACTCCGGATGCAATGGGAAGGCGACCTTCCAGTCCATGGCCATCTTGTAGACCGGCGACTGTTGGGCCGCTTCAATCCAGTTCTCAGGAATACCCTGCTTGCGGGCCTCGGCGATGATTTCCGGGTCATTGGGATCCAGGAAGACATCCAGCTGAGCCTCGTAGAGGTCCTGCTCATTGGGCACGCTGGCGGCCCCTTCGATGCGGTCGGCGTCGTAGAGCAGCACGCCCAGGTAGCGAATCCGGCCCACACAGGTTTCAGAACAGACGGTTGGCTCACCCACCTCGATGCGCGGGTAGCAGAAGATACACTTCTCGGATTTGCCTGTTTTCCAGTTGTAGTAAATCTTCTTGTAGGGGCAACCGGAGACGCACATCCGCCAGCCTCGGCATTTCTCCTGGTCGATGAGGACAATGCCGTCTTCTTCCCGCTTATAGATAGCTCCAGAGGGGCAGGATGCCACGCAAGTGGGGTTGAGGCAGTGCTCGCAGAGGCGGGGCAGGTACATCATGAAGGTGTTTTCGAACTGCCCGTAGATCTCCTTCTGCACACCCTCGAAGTTGTAGTCCTTGGCGCGGTGTTTGAACTCGGTGCCAAGAATCTCCTCCCAGTTGGGGCCCCACTCGATTTTCTCCATACGCTTGCCGGTCAGGGCCGAGCGCGGCCGGGCCGTGGGCATGGTCTTGGTGTCCGGCGCATTCTGGAGGAAGCCGTAGTCGTAATCCCAGGGCTCGTAGTAATCGTCAATGGCCGGCATGTCCGGGTTGGCGAAGATGTTCGCCAGGATTCGCCAGCGGCCACCGATCTTGGGCTGAATGCTGCCATTGGATTTCCGTACCCAGCCGCCATTCCAACGGTCCTGGTTTTCCCACTCCTTGGGGTAACCAATGCCAGGCTTGGTTTCCACGTTATTGAACCAGGCGTACTCCATACCCTCGCGGGAAGTCCAGACATTCTTGCAAGTCACCGAGCAGGTGTGACAGCCGATGCACTTGTCAAGATTCAGTACCTTGCCAATTTGCGCTCGAATTCTCATTTGGCACCCTCCAGATACATGGCGTCGCCGGCATCGTCGTTATCCATCCAGTCCACCTTGTCCATCTTGCGGACAATGATGAATTCATCACGGTTGGCACCGACGGTTCCGTGGTAATTGAAGAAATAACTCTGCTGGGCATAGCCCCCGATCATATGGGTGGGCTTGAGCACCGCTCGGGTGACGGAGTTGTGAATGCCGCCTCGCATGCCGGTGATTTCCGAGCCGGGGGTGTTCACAATCTTCTCCTGGGCGTGGTACATCATGGACATGCCTTCCGGAACCCGCTGACTCACCACAGCCCGGGCGGTAATTGCACCGTTGATGTTGAAGGCTTCAATCCAGTCGTTGTCCTTGATGTCTGCCTTGGCCGCATCGGTCTCGCTCATCCAGATGATGGGACCACCCCGCGACAGGGTCAGCATGAGCAGGTTGTCGGTATAGGTGCTGTGGATGCCCCACTTCTGGTGAGGCGTGATGAAGTTCAGCACCACTTCCTTGTTGCCATTGGAGCGCTTGCCTTCCATGGCATCGGTTGTCTTGAGATCCACTGGCGGCTTGTAAAGGCAGAGTTGCTCCCCAAAGGCCCGCATCCAGAGGTGGTCCTGGTAGAACTGCTGACGGCCGGTGAGGGTGCGCCAGGGGATCATCTCGTTCACATTGGTCCAGCCGGCGTTGTAGCTCACCTTCTCCGATTCAATGCCGGACCAGATGGGGGAGGTGTAGATCTTGCGTGGCTGAGCCTTGAGATCGTTAAAGCGGAGCTTTTCGGCCGCATGACCTTCCACCAGATGAGTATGGCTGCGTCCGGTTTTTTCAGACAGAGACTGCCAGGACTTCATGGCCACCTTGCCATTGGTTTCGGGTGCCAGCATGAGCACCGTCTCGGCGGCATCCACCGCTGTCTCGATCTTCGGCTGACCCTTGGCGGAACCCTTGCTCTGGATGCCATTGAGATCCCGCAGCGCTTGTACTTCCTCACTGGTATCCCATTGCATGCCCTTGCCGTTATTGCCGGCTTTCTCCATCAGAGGGCCAAGCGCGGTGAAGCGCTCGTAGGTGGCCGGGTAATCCCGCTCCACCGGTACGATGTTGGGCATGGTCTTGCCCGGAATGGGCTCACATTCGCCCTTCTTCCAGTCCTTCACATCCAGGGCCTGGGCCAGCTCCGCAGGCGAGTCATGCAACAGGGGCAGGGTCACTACATCGGTCTCGGTTCCCAGATGACCGGGAACCAGTTCCGCGAAGCGCTTGGCAATGCCCTTGTAGATATCCCAGTCGGAGCGGGATTCCCAGGCCGGATCCACGGCCGCGGTCAGCGGGTGGATGAAAGGGTGCATGTCCGACGTATTCAGGTCGTCCTTTTCGTACCAGGTAGCAGTTGGCAGGACGATGTCGGAATACATGCAGGTGGTGGACATGCGGAAATCCAGGGTGGTCAGAAGATCCAGCTTGCCCTGGGCGGCTTCCCGCCATTTGACTTCCCGGGGGTGCTTGTCGGTTTCGTCACCCAGGTCCTTGTTCTGCAGGCCGGTCTCGGTGCCCAGCAAGTACTTCAGGAAGTACTCATGGCCCTTGCCGGACGAGCCCAGGAGATTGGAGCGCCACACGAACATATTGCGCGGGAAGTTGGCGGGGTTGTCCGGGTCTTCACAGGAGAAGCCCAGCTCGCCGGATTTCAGCTGTTCAACCACATAGTCCTTGGGGTCCTTCCCAGCCGCCTTGGCGGCCTTCCCGATCTCCAGGGGGTTCCGCCCGAGTTGGGGTGCGGAAGGCAGCCAGCCCATGCGCTCGGCTCGGACGTTGAAGTCAATCATGTGGCCCTGGAAGTCGCTTTCCTTGGCCAGGGGGGAGAGGACTTCACCAATCTCCAGCTTCTCATGCCGCCATTGGCTTGTATGGTTGTAGAAGAATGAGGTCGAGTTCATATGCCGTGGCGGACGGTTCCAGTCCAGGGCAAAGGCCAGTGGCGTCCAGCCCGGCTGGGGACGGAGTTTTTCCTGCCCCACATAGTGGGCCCAGCCACCGCCGGAGACGCCGATGCAGCCACACATCATCAACATCTTGATCACGCCCCGGTAGTTCATGTCCATGTGGTACCAGTGGTTCATGGCGGCACCAATGATGATCATGGACTTGCCCTTGGTCTTGTGGGCGTTCTCGGCAAACTGCTGGGCTACGGCGATGACCTTCTCTCGCGGTACCCCGGTAATACGTTCCTGCCAGGCTGGGGTGTAAGGCACGTCGTCGTCATAGCTGGCGGCCACATTGCCACCGCCCAGGCCCCGGTCGATGCCGTAGTTGGCTACCATCAGGTCGAAGACCGTGGCGACTTTGACTTCGCTACCATCGGCCAGCTTGACCTTGCGGGCCGGGACATTGCGAAGTTGCACAGGATCATGCTCGGTGTGTGACCAGTGGGCATTGCCGCCACCCCCGAAGTAGGGGAAGGCCACCGTGACCACTTCGTCCTTGCTGTCGATCTCACTGAGCTGGGGGCGGATCTCATTGCCATCGGCATCCAGGGTCTCCAGATTCCAGCGGCGATCTTCCTCGCCCCAGCGGAAGCCGATGGAGCCGCGCGGCACCACGATCTTGCCGCTGCTCTCATCGCGGACCAGGGTTTTCCACTCGGGATTGTTCTTCTGGCCCATGTTATCGGCCAGGTCCGAGGCACGCAGATAACGGCCCGGTACCACCCGGCCGTCCTGTTCGTCCAGCATCACCAGGCCAGGCAGGTCGGTGTACTTGCGGACATAGTCATCGAAGTATTCACTCTTTCCCTCCACATGCCATTCCTTGAGGATGACATGCCCCATGGCCATGGCGAGGGCAGAGTCGGTGCCCTGTTTCGGGTTGAGCCAGATGTCACCGAACTTGGATGCCTCGGAATAGTCCGGCGTCACCGTGACTGTCTTCGTTCCGCGATAGCGGGCCTCGGTCATGTAATGAGCATCCGGCGTCCGGGTCTGGGGCACATTGGAGCCCCACATCATCAGGAAGGTGGAGTTGAACCAGTCGGCAGACTCGGGCACGTCCGTCTGCTCACCCCAGGTCTGGGGCGAAGCCGGCGGCAGATCGCAGTACCAGTCGTAGAAGCTCATGCAGGTGCCGCCGATCAGCGACAGGTAGCGGGTACCGGCGGCGTAGGAGACCATGGACATGGCCGGGATCGGCGAGAAGCCGATGATCCGGTCAGGTCCGAATTGCTTCGCCGTGTAGATATTGGCCGCCGCAATGATCTCATTGGCCTCATTCCACTCGGCCCTTAGAAAACCACCGAGGCCACGCCGGGATTTGTAGCTTTCGGCCTTCTTCGGGTCTTCCACGATGGATTGCCAGGCGTTCACAGGATCACTGTGACTCTGCTTCGCTTCCCGCCACAGTTCCAGCAGGCGGCGGCGGATCATGGGGTATTTCACCCGGTTGGCACTGTAGATGTACCAGGAATAGCTGGCACCTCGGGCGCAGCCACGGGGCTCGTGATTGGGCAGGCCCGGGCGGGTACGCGGGTAATCGGTCTGCTGGGTCTCCCAGGTGACCAGGCCGTTCTTGACGTAGATCTTCCAGGAACAGGATCCGGTGCAGTTCACCCCGTGGGTGGAACGTACGATTCGGTCATGCTGCCAACGAGCACGGTAACTGTCCTCCCAGCGCCGACTTTCGTCGGTCTTGACGCCGTGATCTTCGGAGAAGGTTTCCTTCTCCCTTTTGAAAAAGGTCAGATTGTCGAGAAAATGACTCATGCTTTGACTCCTTGCAGGCCGATTTGCCCGTCAGGCACGACTTTGGATTTAAGTATCAACTGACTCATCGTTATTTCCCGCTTTATGGATTCTTGACGTAGGCGTTCTTCCGAAGATAGAACCACCAGTTGATGAAAAGGCAGACGAAGTAGAATGCAGCGAAGGCATACATGGCCACTTCCGGGCTGCCTGCTTCAATCTGTTCACCCATTACCCGCGGTGCAATGAATGCCCCATAAGCGGCCACCGCCGATGTCCAGCCCAGTACAGGACCCTTGAGCTCCTGACTGAACACCACGCCGATTGTCCTGAATGTAGAGCCGTTACCGATGCCGCAGGCAGCGAAGATGATCAGGAACAGGATGAGGAAGGTCGCGAAGTACTCATGCGGTGCTTCAGATCCATAGGCGAGCATCATCACGTAACCCACGGCAACTGAAGCGATGACCACGACGACTGAAATCGCCTGAGTCACGATGGAGCCGCCCACCTTGTCAGATAGCCAGCCACCGATGGGCCGAATCAGGGCGCCGATAAACGGGCCAATCCAGGCAAAGGTCAAGGCACTGGGGCCATCCGGATTGGCGACCCGTTCCACCGAGCCGTCGGCCTGGACTTCGTTCATGTAGCCGAAAATAACCTCAATGGAAAGAGGAAGCGCAGCAGAGAAACCAATGAACGACCCGAAAGTAAGAATGTAGAGGATCGTCATTGACCAGGTGTGTTTGTCACTGAAGATCGTAAACTGCCGCTTGATCCCGGGGCGGATGACTTCGCCGGGCATGATGCGTAGAAGCCCCAGCGTCAGCACAATGATGAGCGGTAGAGCAAGCCACATATTGAGGACGCCAAGGCCTACCGGTCTGGGCAGGAAGAGGTAAAGGCCAATGGCCGCGGTCAGAAAACCCGCCGCATATAGTCCGGTCAATGTAGCGAAGGCGCGCAAGGGATGACCCGGACTGGGGGTAACTGTGCGAAGGTTGTTCATGCCGAACCAAGCGACAATGCACGCGGGGATGATCAGTAGTCCCCATACCAGCGGTGCATTCTGAATCCAGGTTTCCGTACCGGCTTCGATTCGACCAATCAGGGTGCCGCTGGCCCGTTCCAGGGTCATGGGGTCCCCGGAAAGCAGCCAGAAGACCGGTGCGATCATCACCAGTGGGATGAGGATCTGCATGGTGGTGACGCCAAAGTTACCCAGGCCGGCGTTCAATCCCAGGGCCAGGCCTTGCTGGCGCTTAGGGAAGAAATTGGAAATGTTGCTCATGGATGCGGCGAAGTTGCCGCCGCCGATACCGGACAGGAAGGCGAGCAGCTGGAAAACCCACAGGGGCGTATCCGGATTCTGCAGCGCCTGCCAGGCACCCAGGCAAGGGAGCAGCATCAATGCCGTGGTAAAGAATACGGTATTTCGGCCCCCGGCAATTCGTATCATGAACGAGGCCGGGATACGCAGCGT
>NZ_SLKM01000184.1:0-7876 GCF_007134575.1 Natronospira sp. | reverse complement strand
CGTGGATCAGGTTATCGACCATCTGGGAGACTTCTTCCAGTTCCTTGAGCGGGTAGGGCTCTTCTTCGCCATGAAGATCCGTGGGGAAGGAAACGTGGACATGGCAGATATGGGCGTCGCCATCGTCGGGAAGGTGCCAGACAAGCGTATGGCGGGAGTCCCGTAACGTCATCTTGTGGGTGTCGCTGTTGATATTGAAGTCCAGCAACATCTGGGAAATCACCACGTCCTCGGTGACCTGATAGAGCTCGCAATGCTTGATGTCCAGATTGACAGGTTCCGGGTAGCCTTCCAGGTCGGAGCGGACCACCTCGCGCAGGCCAGCCGGGTCCATGGCCGATTCCCCCCGGCCGGTGCCGACTCCGATGGCCTGCGGGTGATATTGGGCCAGTGTGTCTCTGAGATCGCGCTCGACGAAATAGCGCCGGATATGCTCATTCAGCGCGGCCCGGCAACGCTCGTAGATTGGACCTTTGCTTAGTCGTCTCATCCCTACTGTGCCTTCCGTTAAGCACTCCCGAAAAGTCTATCCTGCCCTTGAATGGGGCCGCACCGCAAATGCTCCCGGCCTAAGGGGAAGCTCGATAGTCTCACGGGAGACCGCGATGGAAACGGAGTGTATTGCTGAAACTGGTGGTTTGTACGGCCATGATCCGGACACGCCGGTGTTCAAAAACCGTTTATCCGTAGTGTTTCAGCAGGGCGCGGGCATTGGCGGCCATCTCCTCGCGGAGTTCGGTGGGGGCGATTACTTCAACCGCCGCGCCAAAGCCGTGTAACCACCAGCGCAGTTGGCGAGTGTTGCGTACGGTGGCCGTGACCCGGGTGATGTCCTCACCGCGTTCCTCGAGCTGCTGATCCTCGCTCAGGGGGCTTTCCGACAAGTGACGGGCCGCATCGCGCTCGAAATCCGCGACCAGCTCAATCTCCGGGCCTTCCAGCACATCCACCGCACCGGAGGCCACATACTCCCGCAACTGAAAATCTTTGGGTGACCAGCCCGGCTCATCCAGTAGCCTCGCCTTGCCGAGGCGATGCAGGGCCAGCAGACGGATGTCCTCATAATTGAAAAGGGTGCAGGCGAGATAGAGCACGTTGTCGCGCAGGATCAGGCCGAGGGGGTTGATGCGATAGGTCTTGGGTTCCAGGTCCCGCGAGGCGGCCCGGTACTCGGCCTCGAACAGGCAGCCTTCCAGCAGGGCGTCATAGGCCGTGCGGATGGCCTCGGCGTCACCCTTCGGCGGCAGCAGGGGCTGGCTGCGGGGGACCACCGCGACAAGCTCGGACCAGTGACTCATGCCCGGCTGATTCTTCTCCGTCTGCTCGAGAATCTCCCGGGCCCGGGTCAGATGCTCGTCGAGAAAGCTCTGCATGTTGTTGGGCAAAAGCGGGCGGGAGAACTCGTTCAGCAGCAGAAAGGCCAGGGCCGTGGCCGGGCTCATGGCCGGCAGCTCGAATCCCCGCGCCTCCCGACTCCAGGACCAGCCCTGGGGCGAGGCGCCATCGCTAACGATGGGAAACCACCGCGACAGCTTGTCCAGATCCCGCTCCACGGTACGCTTGCTGACGTCGAAACCTTCGGCGGCCAATTTCTCCCGCAGCTCCCGGCAACTCACCCGCCGGGGCCAGCGGGCCACCTGTTCGAGCATGCGAACGTATCGAATGGATGTCTCAGACATGGCAACCGGCTCCTTCCGGCAGAACTTTTGGGGTCTTGACTGTCGATGCGTGTGAGAGTGGCGCGACAGAGCGACAGCGCCTGTCGCATCTCGGAGGGAAACTATACAACAAGCAACGACAGGGGAGTCATCAAATGCTGGGCGCCATCACCGGAGACATCATTGGCTCGGTCTACGAGTTCAACAACACCGGCCGTACCGACTTTCCACTGTTCGGCCGGGGAGCGGATTTCACCGACGACACCGTCCTGACCGTAGCCGTGGCCGAAGCCATCATTGAGGAGCGGGCCTTCAACCGGGCCCTGCAGGCCTGGTACGCCCGCTATCCTCACTGCAGCTACGGCGGCTCCTTCCACAGTTGGGCCCGCTCCGGCGGCTCCGCGCCCTACAACAGCTGGGGTAACGGCTCGGCCATGCGCGTCAGCCCGACCGGCTGGGTCAGCGAGGACGCCGACGAGGTCCTGCGCATCGCCCACGACAGCGCGGCCGTCACCCACAACCACCCCGAGGGCATCAAGGGCGCCCAGGCGGTGGCCCTGGCCATCCTATTGGCCCGCCAGGGACAGAGTGCTTCGGCCATCGCCGAGGATATCGCCGAGGCCTTCGACTACCGCCTCGACCATGATCTCGACGCCTTGCGCGAGACCTACGAGTTCGATGTCTCCTGCCAGGGCTCGGTCCCCCAGGCCATTGCCTGCGCCCTAAAGGGGAAGGATTTCGAGGACAGCATCAGAAAGGCGGTGTCCATTGGCGGTGACAGCGACACCATCGCCGCCATTGCCGGCAGCATTGCAGAAGCCCGCTTCGGCGGCGTACCGGAGCCGATTCTGCGTGAAAGCTGGACGCGGCTGCCAGACACCATGCGCGCAGTGATCCGAGGTTTTCATCAACGCTTTGCACTTCCGGGCGAACTGCCGGAAGATATCGAATCGAGACAAGACTTGATCGTCGGCCGCTAGCCGGCGGCCCGGATAGGAGATCCCGCATGTCCATCAACCGAACCAGAGGCCTGCTCTATTGGCTGGCCCGCCTGCTGGGAGACGTCAACGCCGTGCGCCGGGGCCGGGTAGGACGGCGCATCGGCCGTCGCGTCGTCGGCCGCGCGGCAGGGCGCGGCATCGGCAGGCTGTTTCGCCGCTTCTAGCAACCCCGGATGGAATCAGCGCTGCCTTAGTCCAGCCGAAACACCGCCTGCACCTCGGCGGAGACAGTTATCGGTTCGGGCATGAAGCTGACCGCCTCCGGCGCCTGCATCAATTCCGCCCGAGCCATCATCGGACGACTGCGATCGCCCTCCTGCAGCTGAAGCAATGTCCCCACCTGGCGTCCGTCGCCGGCGGCCAGGGCCGACGCCCGAGAGCGGGCATTGGCCACCGCCTCGCCCAGCAAGTCATTACGCAGCGCCTCGGGGTCCGCCAGACGGGAGCGGACGCCCTGGATCTGTGTCCAGCCCGTGGTGATCAGCGCCCCGAGCAAGGGCCCCATTTCCTGCTCCACGTCCACCTGCAGGCGCACTTGTCGCGACAGCCGCATCTCGCCCGTGACCCGTCGCTGCTCGTCCCGGTCCCAGTGGGTTTCCTGATGCAGTTCCAGCTCCCAGGCGCGAATGTCATCCTCTTCCAGCCCATGCTCACGAGCCAGGGAGATGACATTGGCAAGCCGCTCCTCCAACGCCTCGGACAGCGCCGCTTCATCCTCTCCACGCTCCACCAGCAGCAGGGAGATTTCGTAATAGTCCGGCATCAGCTCCCGTTCCGCCTTGCCGGAGACAGTCACCGTGTCCGGCTCCCCGGCACAGCCCACCAGTAGCCCGGCAAGGCCCATCATCATCAGCAGTGGCAGTAGTCGTCGCATCGGTACTCCTCGAACGATCATGGCTTGGGCAGTTTGCCCCAATACTGACTGAATCGGAAGCCTCTCCGGGGTAACCCCCTAACTTGCCTGGCCATGGCTGGATCGCCAGCCTATGCGTTCAGGCGCTCACGCAGTCCGGAGCGGCGGCTGATTCGGCGCGCCACTGCCAGGCGGATCAGATGCTCGCTGGTGCCGGCTAGCGTGGCTTGGTGCCGGGCGCGGGTGATGCCGGTGTAGAGCAGCTCCCGGGTGAGCACCGGATTGTCCACTTCGGGCAGTACCATCAGCACCCGGTCAAACTCCGAGCCCTGTGACTTGTGCACGGTCATGGCGAAGACGCTTTCCATGCTGTCCAGGCGGCTGGGCAGTACCAGGCGAATATCACCACCGGGCAGCTCAAAGGCGACCCGCAGGCGCGGTCGTTCATCATCCGCCAGCCGGGTCAGCAGACAGATCCCCACATCCCCGTTCATCAGCCCCAGTTCATAATCATTGCGCGTCACCATCACCGGGCGTCCCTCATACCAGTCCCGATCCTTGTCAATCAGGCCTTCTCTTCTGAGCACGGCGGCGATGCGTTCATTGAGCCCGCTCACTCCGAGCATGCCTTGTCGGACCGTGGCCAGTACCTGGAATTGTCCAAAGTGATGAATCACTTTACGGGCCCAGTCACGGGTGGCCTTGTCGGGATCGGGTTCCTGATTACTGTCCGGTCGGCTGGCCTTGAGTTGTTCCAGATAAGGCCGGTAGCCCGCAACGCTTAACTTTTCTATGCGGCTGTCTTCGGCATCCTTCAGCAGGGCCAGGCTGACATCATCGTCCCCCTCTCCAAGCAGGCTCAGGGTTCGTTCGCTGTCACCGGCATTGACCGCAGCCGCCAGCCCGCCGATGCCGCTGTCGGCAGAGAAGCGATGACTGTGGCGTAGCATGACCGTGTGCTGGCGCAGGGCCGGGGCCTGATCGCGTGCCTGGAACGCGCCAATCTCTTCGCCACTGGCAGACTTGACCCAGTCCACGGTGTCAGCCGAATAATCGCCGGCATCCGCCCCCTGGCAAAGGTCGCCGAGCACGGCGCCGGCCTCGACCGAGGCCAGCTGGTCCTTGTCACCCAGCAGGATCAATCGGGTTTCCGGGCGCAGGGCGTCCAGCAGCTTTGCGGTCATTTCCAGATCAATCATGGAGGCTTCATCAATCACCACCACATCGGCATGCAGGGGGTTATGACGGTCATTACGGAAGAAGCGGCTGTTGCGGACACTGCCCAGCAGACGATGCAGGGTTCGCACTTCCCGCGGCACCGCGAGCTTGACCGATTCGTCAAAGGGCAGGGCATCAATGGCCCCGCCAATGGACTCGCTCAGGCGGGCCGCGGCCTTGCCGGTGGGTGCCGCCAGCCGAATGCGCAGGGGCCGCTCAGGGTCCGCGGTCAGCTGTCTGGCCTGCAACAGGCCGAGCAGTTTGACCACCGTGGTCGTCTTGCCGGTGCCGGGCCCGCCGGTGATGATGGTCAAAGCGGATCGCACGGCGAGTGCACTGGCGACCTTCTGCCAGTCCGGCTGATAGGCCCCGCCGGCAAACAGTGCATCCAGCTGTGACTTCAGGTCCGGGGCCACCGTCTCCTCGGTCTCCAGCCGGGCCTCGATGGAGGCGGCTACATCCTGCTCATGCTGCCAGTAACGACGCAAGTAGAGCCGGTTGCCCTGTAGCACCAGCGGTTCATTGCCTTGATCACGCTGCTGCGCCGGGCAGGCAATCACGGCCGATTGCGTCAGAACGGCGGTCAGGGTTTCCATCTCCTGCTTGCCGAGCCAGTCCGTGGGGCGGTCGATGGCTTCGGCTACCCCTGTATCCGGTAACTCCGGCCATAGTCGTGTCGGCTCACTCAGGGCCTGTTGCAGGTCCAGGCAGATATTGCCCTGGCCGACTTGCTGGCTGGTCAGGGCCGCCATGAGCAGGACCGTCTCATCCTGTTCGCCGCCTTCTTCATTCAGAAAGCAGGCCAGGGCATGATCCACACCACGCAGCCAGCCGGCGCGGGCCCAGTCCGACAGCCGGGCGGGCAGGGCAGTGTTGATCGGCAGTGCGGGCTGTTCACTGGACATGAGCCACCTCCCGACTGAACAGGGTATCCAGTTCCTCCACCAGAGCCCTGGGCGGACGTTCCAGATGCAGGCCCCGGCTGGCATGGTTCACACCACGCAGAAAGAGACAGCCGGCACCGCCCACATGGTGTTCATAGTCATAGTCATTACCCAACCGGGACCGCAGCAGTCGATGCAGGGCCAGCAGGTAGAGACTGTACTGGGCGTCATAGCGCTTCTTGATCACCGCCTGACGCAGGGCAGTCTGTGAATAGGCGGCATCGGAAGCACCCAGGTAATTGGATTTGTAATCGATCACGTAATAACGCCCCTCGTGCTCGAAGACCAGATCAATGAAACCCTTGAGCATGCCATTGAGCTGGTTTTGCCCAAGCTGGGGTCGGCCCACGCCGTTGAGAGCATATTGCTGAATGACCCGGTCGATGGCCTCGGCACCCGCATCATGCACCGAGAGCATGAACTCCAGCTCGGCAATGAACTGCCCGGGTTGCAGTTCATTCAGACGCAGCGTGTCATCACCCAGGGGCAGGGGAGCGCTCACGGTTGCCTCCATCCAGTCCCCGACCGTCTGACCCCAGTGACGCCAGCGGCGGGTATTGAGTCGCTCATAGAGAAGCGTCTGAAAGGCCCGGTCCTCGATAGCCGGGAAATGGCGTTCGGCCAAGGCTTCCAGCAGCCCGTGCAGGAAGGTCCCCGCCGCCGGCCCGCGCGGGAAGGCGTGCAGGCTGTCCGGCTCGGCTTCGCCGTCGTCCAGCGCCTCGGACAGGCTTTCCTCGACAATTACATCTTCATCCGCCGAGCCCGGTGCCCAGGCCCGGGGCCCGTCTTCCAGCAGCGCCGAGTAACTGGCAATCCACCATCTCTCGGCATTGGGTGGGGTAGCTTCATAGTCACGGGCCCGCGCCATGGCAATGCCGGCCTCATCCTGCTCGAGCTGAAACGCATCGGGTGACTCGATGCGGGCGTCAACGGTTTCAATCGCCGGATGCTTGCTGGCTACTTCCGTCAGGCGATCTTCCAGTTCCTCGGCCGGGTCCCCGGCCTGCCATTGAATCAGGTGGCCGATGGCGGCGTTCTCCAGGTCACTCTTCTTGAGTTTTTCAGGGTCTTTCGTTCTCGAGTCGGCCGCCCTTTCTCGCACCCCGGCCATGCCCACCCAGCAGGCATGGCGGGCCCGGGTTAGGGCCACATACATCAGGCGCAGGTCTTCCTGAAAGCGCAGCTGTTCGGCCGCTTCCTTGATTTCTTCATCCGGCTCGAAGCTGAGTCGGCGCTGGCCTTTCTCGTAATACCAGATCGGCGGGTTCTTGCCGTCTTCCTTGCGATAGGCACAGGCAAAGGGAAGAAACACCAGGGGAAACTCCAGGCCCTTGGATTTGTGAATGGTAATGACCTTGATGAGCTCGGCATCGCTTTCCAGACGAATCAGTTGTTCATCACCGGCCTGTCCCTCATCGGCCGTCTGAATCTGCTCGTCCAGCCAGCGAATCAATGCCTGGGCCCCATCCAGATGACTGGCCGCATCCTGCAGCAACTCGCTCAGGTGCAGAAGATTGGTCAGACGGCGTTCCCCGTCAGCTTGTTGCAACAGGCGCGGGGCCAGTTGGTGCTCGCGCATCAGTCGGCGCAGCATGGGGAGCACGCCGCGCTCCTGCCAGGTCTGGCCATAGCCACGAAAACGTTCCAGCTCCGACTCCCAAAGGCCGTCGTTCTGGATCAGGCGGTCCAGTTCCTGCCAGCCATGGCCCAGGGCGGCGGTACCCAATGCAGCGCGCACATGGTTCTCCGAGTCAGGCTCCGCCGCTGCCTTCAGCCAGCGCAGCACATCCAGGGCTTCGTCACTACTGAAAATGTTCTCCCGGTCCGAGAGATAGACCGAGCGAAGCTGGCGTTCGCGGAGGGCATCCCGCACCAAGGCCGCTTCCTTGCCCGTTCGAACCAGAATGGCGATGTCAGAGGGCCGCACGGGATGGCTCTCGCCATCCTTGTCGAAACCCGCCATGCCTTGCTGGCTCTGCCAGAGCAGTTTGGCCACTTCACTGGCACAAACCTCGGCCATGTGTTCCCGGTATTCCCGAATCGGAATGCTGACCGCCAGCCCGTCCTCGTTTTCCTTTTTAATCAGGCTGAATGTCAGCGCCGGGACATCGTAGCCCTGCCGGGTGAATCGCTCCTTGAGGCCATTCCAGTCCACGGCCCGGTAGGCCAGGTCCGCCCGATTGAAAGGCCCTGCCCCTGTAT
>NZ_SLKM01000312.1:0-7890 GCF_007134575.1 Natronospira sp. | reverse complement strand
GGCCTCGGCCGGGATCGAGGGAATGGCCGGGTCGGGGATGCCCCAGCGTGACAGCAGCGGCGTATTCACTTCCAGGACCCCGCGCCGGTCGAAGAAGGCGCGGACCTGCCGGAGCAACCGCGCCCGTTGCCGGAGGCTCTCCATCGCGGCAACGGGTCGCCAGGCTGCGGAAGGCTTTCGGCTCAAGACTCAGTCCTTGACGCGAGAGACATATTCACCTTTGCGGGTATCGACCTTGATCACCTCGCCTTCGTCAATGAACAAGGGAACGCGAACCACGGCTCCGGTCTCCAGCGTGGCAGGCTTGCCGCCCCCACCCGAGGTATCACCGCGGACACCGGGATCAGTCTCCACGATCTTGAGCTCGGTAAACGGTGGCGGCTCCACGGACAGGGGATCCCCCTGGTAGAGAGTGACCTTGCAAACGTCCTGTTCACGGATCCACTTGGCAGTCTCCCCCATGGCCGCCGGAGAGGCCTGGTGCTGCTCGAAGGTATCGGGCACCATGAAGTAGTAGAATTCACCATCCGTGTACAGATACTGCATGTCCATCTCGAAGACATCGGCAGCTTCAACGGATTCACCGGACTTGAAAGTCCGATCGATTACCCGGCCGGTTTTGAGGTTACGAACCTTGACCCGATTGAAGGCCTGGCCCTTGCCGGGCTTGACGAACTCGTTTTCCAGAATATTGTAGGGCTCGCCGTCAAGCATGATCTTGAGCCCGCCCTTGAATTCGTTGGTGCTATAAGTGGCCATTGAAAAACCCCATTTAAGATTCCGGTGCAAAATTGCAGAATGGGCCCCTGCCCACGAAGGGGCCCCGGCCCGGCCGGGAACCCGATAATCCAGCGTCCCCTGGAGACAAAGCCCAGTATGATACCTGCTCACTCCGCACCCCGTCAGCCCGCCGGGCAATCCAGGCCGTCAGAACAGGCGAGCGAGGCAGATTGGCACCGACTCCTGGCTCAAGGTTATCGCGAGGTGGGTGCCCTCTTGCAGGACCTGTCCCTGAGCGCCGAGGAGCTGGCCGAGCCGGTGGATCCCGCCACCCCTTTCCCGCTAAGGGTCCCTCGCGGCTATGTTGCCCGCATGCGACCCGGTGACCCGACCGACCCCCTGTTGCGGCAGGTACTGCCACTGGATAGGGAAAACGATGCGGTTCCCGGCTACGTCAATGATCCGGTTGGGGATCTGGACAGTCGCCAGAGCGCGGGCGTCCTGCACAAGTATCCGGGGCGGGCATTGCTGGTCACCACCGGTGCCTGCGCCATCCACTGCCGTTACTGTTTCCGGCGTCATTTTCCCTATGGCGAGGAAAATGCCGGCCGCAAGCGGTGGCGGAACAGCCTGGAGGCGGTGGCCGCCGATGACAGCATCCGGGAAGTGATCCTGAGCGGTGGCGACCCCCTCAGCCTGGATAACGACAAACTCCGCCCCCTCATCGAAGGCCTGGGCAAGATAGCCCACGTGGAGCGTCTGCGCATCCATACCCGCTTGCCGGTGGTGCTGCCGGAAAGGATCGATCCAGAGCTGGTGGCGTTACTGACAGCATTTCCCGGGCCAGTGTGCCTGGTCATTCACGCCAACCATGCCCAGGAGCTGGATGAGAGCGTGGCCCGAGCCCTCGGCCCCTTGCGCGAGGCCGGTGTTCTGCTGCTCAACCAGGCGGTTCTACTCAAGGGCGTCAATGACAGCGTCAGCGCTCAAGAGGATCTGTCGGCGCGACTGACCGCGCTCGCTGTGGCACCCTATTACCTGCATCAGTTGGATCCCGTGGCCGGCGCGGCCCATTTTCAGGTTTCCGATCACCGCGCCCGGACCATCATTGACGAACTGCGCCGCTTGGCTCCCGGTTACATGGTTCCCCGATTGGTACAGGAAATTCCGGGCGACCAGGCCAAGCGGCCGCTGTAATGAAATCACTATTATCGAGGGGGCTCGTTTACACTGGAAAATCGAGCACGATTCCGTTACAAGTGTCGAGTTGGAGTCGGTCTTTCAGGGACAGGAAAGCTTGCCCCCGACCCGCCCGCGCCTTTTCGAACACGCTAACAGTCAGGATCCGACCCTAAATGAAACGAAGCTATCTACCAGCCATTGTTCTGACCCAGTCACAGGACGACGCGGAAGTCCTGAACCGGCTGCTGCGCAATGCAGGCCACGCGGTTCGCCCCAAGTGGATCAGCCGTTTCGAGGATCTGGAAAAGGAGCTGCGGGCAGAGGAGCCGGACCTGATCGTTTCCTACACCAAGGGTGCCGGCGCCGGCCTGTCCAAGGTGATCGAGCTGCGGGACAAACATGCCCCCCTGGTTCCCGTCATTGCCATCAGTGAAGAAGCCAGCGAGGAAGCGGTCGCCAAGGCCATCCAGACCGGGGCCCGTGACCTGGTTTCCCTGGACAAGACGGAACGCCTGGTGGCGGTGGTCTCGCGGGAGCTGGAGGTACTGGGCCAGGCCCGGGCCCTGCATGAAGCCCGCAAGCAACTCCGCGAGTATGAAGAACGCTTCGAGGGCATTCTGGAAGACTCGGCCGATGCCCTGGCGTATATCCAGGAGGGTATCCACGTCAGTGCCAACCCGGCCTACATCGAACTGTTCGGCTATGAGGATGCCGATGATGTGGAAGGCATGCCGGTCATGGACTTCTTCAGCAAGGAGTCTCAGGCCGACATTCGCAAGATCCTGAAGCAGACCCTCAAGGGCAAGCCACCCACGGAAGCGCTGACGCTCAAGGGCCGTAAAGCCGATGGCGGCGAAGTGGAGCTGACCGTGGAAGTACGCGGCCTTGAGATGGATGGCGAACCGGCCGTCGAGCTGGCCATTCGCAGCGAAGGCGGTGACCCGGAAGCCTACGAACGACAACTGGCAGAACTGGAACGCCGGGATTCCCTCACCGGCCTGTTCAATCGCAATTACTTCAACCAGATTCTGACTCAGCGTTTTGAGAGCCGACAGGATGATGACAAGGCCCGGACCTTGCTGGTGGTCCAGCCGGACAAATTCGATTCCGTGCGGGAGCGCATTGGTGTCGTGGCCTCCGATGATGTGCTGAAGGGGCTGGCCGAGATCATCCGAAACCACGCTGAAGACGGTGATTTCCCGGCACGCCTGGAGAATGCCAGCTTCGCCGTCATGCTGGAACGGGGAAATCTAGCGGCGGTAAAAAGCTGGGCCGAGTCTCTCAACCAGGCCATCGCCAAGCATGTCTTCGAGGCAGGTGGCCAATCCACCGCCATGACGGCCACCATCGGCATCAGCGAGATGTCGGAGCTGATCGAAACCGCAGATGGGCTATTAAGCACGGCCCTGGAAGCAGTGGCCCAGGGCGGCAAGGCCGGCGGCGGCAAAGTTATCGTCTATGAGCCACCGGAAACCGATGCCGAAGGGCAGCTCTCGGATCATGCCTGGGCCAAGCGCATCCGTGCCGGCGTGGAGCAGGACCTGTTCCAGCTGGTTTACCAGCCCATTGCGGACCTTACCGGTGGTGATTCGGACCTCTCCGATATTCTGGTCCAACTCAGGGACGAAGAAGGCGAGGAATTCCAGGCCCATGATTTCATGCCGGCTGCCGAACGACAGCGGCTGGTTGGTCTTGTGGATCATTGGGTGATTGATCACTCGCTCAAGGTGCTCAAGGAAAGAATGGAAAAGGGCCAGCCCGGCCGCTTCTTCCTGAGAGTTTCACACCAGACTCTCGCCGACCCGAAGCTGGTGAAATGGATACTGGGCAAGGTCAAGCAGTCTGATACCCTCGCCAAGCATGTGGTCTTTGAAATCTCGGAGCATTCTCTGGACAAGCGCCTCAAGGAAGGCAAGGCCTTTGCCGCAGAGGCTCGCGACCTGGGCTGCGGCGTGGCCGTTGAGCATTTCGGGATCGGCCTCAACTCCATGCAGACTCTGAGTCACATGGACATGGACTTTCTAAAGATCGACGGCTCATTCATGCAGGGCATCGATAGCGACGATGCCAAGCGGGAACAAGTCGAGCAATTCATTGCCGCGGCCAAGGAGCGGGACATCACGACCGTTGCCGAACGAGTGGAAGACGCCAACACCATGGCGGTCCTTTTCCAACTGGGTGTCGCCTACATTCAGGGCAACTACGTTCAGGAACCGGAAGTGGTAATGGAAGAACAGGAATAAGCCCGGGCATTCGGCCTGGGCGCGACGCGGGGGCTTCCATGCCCCCAAGCCGCTTTCTCGAAACGCAGCCTGGCGCTGCGTTTTCTTTTTTACCGAAGCCGCTGAAGTGCCTCGATGCGCTCCTCAATGGGCGGATGACTCATGAACAATCTCTTCAGACCCTGACCGGGCCGCCCGAAGATACCAAAGGCTGCCATCTGGTCGGGCAGTTCTTCGTTGCGCGGATTGGCCAGCCGCTTGAGAGCGCTGATCATCTTCTCCCGCCCCGCCAGGCGAGCACCCCCTTCGTCGGCCCGGAACTCCCGGTAGCGGGAGAACCACATCACGATGGTGCTGGCGAGGATGCCCAATACAATCTGGGCAATGATGGCCGTGATGAAATAACCCGGGCCATGACCGTGCTGGGTCTTGAACACCGCCCGATCCACCACATGGCCGACGATGCGGGAAAGGAAGATCACGAAGGTGTTCACCACCCCCTGCACCAGGGCCAGGGTCACCATGTCGCCATTGGCCACATGGCTGACCTCATGGCCCAACACGGCCTCCACTTCATCCCGGCTCATGTTGCGCAACAGGCCCACACTCACAGCCACCAGGGCCTTGTTCTTGTTCATGCCGGTGGCAAAGGCATTCATTTCCCCACCGGGATAAATGGCGACTTCCGGGGTGGCAATATTGCACTGCCGGGCCTGGTTTTCCACCACCCGCAGTAGCCAGGCTTCGGTTTCATTGCGGGGCTGGGTGATGACCTGGGCACCGGTCATCTTCTTGGCAGTCCACTTGGACATGGCCAGGGAAATGAAAGAGCCACCCATCCCGAGAATGAAGGAAAAAATCAGCAGGGCCTGGAAATTGATCGCACCCTGCTCGTCCAGGTAGCGATCCACACCAAGGATGGAGGCCACCACGAACAGCACAGCCAGGATGGCCAGGTTGGTAATCAGAAACAGACCGACTCGCTTCATTGTTGGCAACACTCCGTTTGAGTTTCACTGCCGAAAAATATGGGGACCGACCTTCGCCTTATCAAGAAGGATGGACCATGGAGGCGCAGGAAGGTTCTGGAAGGGGGCTGGCGATGGCACGACTGGGCCTTCCCTGGCCCAGCTTTCTCTGCAATGGCGGTCTTACTTGGCCGGCAGACGCGCCTGGGGCACCAGGGCATCCACCTTGCGCCAGCCCTGGGGCAGTTTGTAGCCACGACGGCCTCGCTCGCCCACGTATTCATCCAGCTCCGACGGAGTAAGGCGCTTGTAGCGCTGACCACTGAACAGGACCAAGGTGTCGGCCTCGTCAAAGGCGGTGGCAGCCACCACCCGCTCCTCGCCAGTCTTGAGCTTCTTAGGCGGGATACCCATGAGCTTGTTGCCCTTGCCCCGGGTCAGCTCCGGCAGCTCTTCCAGCGGGAAGGTGAGGAAATGGCCCTCGCTGCCGGCCACGGCAATCCAGTCGTGGGCCGGATCCACTACCGGGGTGGGCGGTAACACCCTGGCACCCTTGGGCACGGTGAGGACGGCCTTGCCCTTGCGATTACGGGAATACATCTCGCCCAGACGGCAAACAAAACCGTGCCCCTGGTCCGTGCACAGCAGCCAGCGATCATCCTCATTTCCGATCATCACCCCGGCAAAGGTGGCACCATCCGGCGGATTGACCCGGGCCGACAGGGGCTCACCCTGTCCCCGCGCCGATGGCAGCGTATGGGCCGGCACGGTATAGGTACGACCGGTGCTGTCCATGAACACGGCCAACTGGTTGCTTCGACCCTGAGCCGAGGCCTGATAACCATCGCCGGATTTGTAGTTCAGCCCCTCCGGGTCGACTTCATGTCCCTTGGCCGCCCTGGCCAGACCCCGCTGTGACAGGACCACGGTAACCGGCTCGGAGGGCACCAGTTCGGTTTCATCCAGGGGCTTGGCGGCACCCCGGCTGACGATGGGCGAACGACGCTCATCACCAAAGCGCTCGGCGTCGGCCAGGATCTCCTTCTTGATCAGGGTCTTGAGTCGCTGCCTGGACCCCAGGGTCTTCTCGAGCTGCTTGCGCTCTGCTTCCAGTTCGTCCTGCTCACCCCGAATCTTCATCTCCTCAAGCCTGGCCAGGTGACGCAGCTTGAGTTCCAGGATGGCTTCGGCCTGCTCATCGGAGAGACCAAAACGCTTCATCAACACCGGCTTGGGCTTGTCCTCCTCGCGAATGATCTGGATCACCTCATCAATGTTGAGATAAGCAATCAGCAGACCTTCAAGCACATGCAGGCGGGAGGTCACCTTGTCGAGGCGGAACTGCAGACGCCGGGTGACGGTGTCCATGCGGAACTGCAGCCACTCGGACAGCATCTCCTTGAGATTACGTACACGCGGCCGTCCATCCAGGCCAATCACATTCAGATTGACGCGGTAGTTGCGCTCAAGATCGGTGGTGGCAAACAGATGGTTCATCAGCTTTTCGGCTTCCACCCGGTTGGAGCGGGGAACGACCACCAGGCGCACCGGGTTCTCGTGATCCGACTCATCCCGCAAATCCGCCACCAGGGGCAGTTTCTTCTGCCGCATCTGCTCGGCGATCTGCTCCAGCACCTTGCTGCCGGAGGTGTGGTGCGGCAGGCCGGTGATGACAATCTCGCCCTCTTCCTTCTTCCAGGCCGCCCGCATGCGAATACTGCCGTTGCCGGTTTCATAGACCTTGCGGATATCCTCCCGCGAGGTAATGATCTCGGCCTCGGTGGGATAGTCCGGGCCCTGGACGTACTCGCACAGCTCTTCCAGCGAAGTGCGACTGTTCTCCAGCAGACGCACGCAGGCAGTGGCCACTTCCCGCAGATTGTGTGGGGGAATATCGGTGGCCATGCCGACGGCAATACCGGTGGTGCCATTGAGTAGCACATTGGGCAATCGGGCCGGCAGAACCTCGGGCTCGCTCATGGTGCCGTCAAAGTTCGGCCCCCAATCCACCGTGCCCTGCCCCAACTCGGACAGCAGGACGCCGGCATAGGGCGCCAGACGGGCTTCGGTATAACGCATGGCGGCGAAGGATTTGGGATCGTCGGGTGAACCCCAGTTGCCCTGCCCGTCCACCAGGGGATAACGGTAGCCGAAGGGCTGGGCCATGATCACCATGGCCTCGTAACAGGCCGAGTCACCATGGGGATGGTATTTGCCCAGCACATCGCCAATGGTGCGCGCGGATTTCTTGGGCTTGGCGGCGGCGCTCAGGCCCAGTTCGGACATGGCGTAGATGATGCGGCGCTGAACCGGCTTCAGGCCATCACCGATATGCGGCAGTGCACGGTCCAGGACCACATACATGGAGTAGTCCAGATAGGCCTTCTCGGTAAAGTCCTTCAGCGCCTGGCGTTCCCAGTTGGCCTCACCATTGCTCACGGTTTCGGTCATTTCCTGTCCTCGGAAGATTTATTTTCGAGACTTGTTCGTGTAAATGGGCTTTGGTGGCTTCGAGCCGGTGGCTTACGCTGGCGCCGGCTGTCCTCGAAGTCCTCATGGGCCGATAGAGCGGCCATGGTCCAGAACTGTCCGTGGCGCGAGGTGGCGTAGCAGGGGCGGGGAGGCTTTTCCAGGATTGTGGGCGACAGGACGTCGCCCACAAAGCCTACAGGGACGTATCCACGGCGTTCCTGGAAAAGCCTCCCCGCCCCTGCGTCAGCCACCGACTCGAAGCCACCAGACGTCGACCGCCGAAACAGCCGCCCAAGCATCATTCAAAGTATCTCAGTACCAGCCAG
>NZ_SLKM01000087.1:0-7891 GCF_007134575.1 Natronospira sp. | reverse complement strand
TTCAATGACTGGGCCGCACCCCAGGATATCCACCACGGTATGTTGGGCACCGTATGGGAGGGGGACGCGCACAGTGTTCAGCTGCTCTTGCAGCGTACCCGCAGCCAGGGGCCATACAGCCGGGCCGAGACCCGGGATTTCAATGCCCTCGTGCCCCATCTTCAGAGAATTATCCGGCTCAGTCAGGCTTTCAACCGCCAACGACAAGTGGACCGTGCGGCGAGTGCGTCAAGCGAGAGTGGCGCTGTGCCATTCTTCCTTTTGGACGAAAAGGGGCGGGTGATCCATGCCACCCGGCAGGCCGAGCGCATTGCCGTCGAAGATGATCGGCTGCATTTGCATCAGGGCCGCCTGGAAGCTGTCGGCGGGCAGAATGCGTCCTTCCGCCGCTTGCTGGCCGAAGCCACCAGTGCGGCAGCGGGGCGCTGGCACAGCCCGGGCGGCTGTCTGGCCCTGGGAGGGCAGGCGGGGCAACGTCTGCTGCTGGTGGTCACGCCGGTTCACCCTGAGCACAAGTTGCTGGCGGTGGAGCGACGGGTGTTTGCGGCGGTATTTATTCACGATGAGGCTTGCCGGGTGAAGCTCTGTTGGCGGACCTTGCGGGATCTCTACGGATTTACCCCCGCGGAGTGTCGACTCATGGAAGAACTTGCCGCCGGCCACTCTCTCAAGGAGATCGCCGGCCAGCGCCAGGTGTCCCCCAATACCCTCAGAAGCCAGCTGAAATCCCTGTTCCGCAAGACCGGCGAAAGCCGTCAGGCAAGGTTGGTGGCGCGGATTGTCACCGGCCCGGCTCGTTGCCAGGCGGAACCCGCGCCCCTTGCCTTTAACGACAACCTCGAGCCCAACAGCTAGGTCCGTTCCAGACCACCATTTCTCAGGCGGAGCTGGCCGTGGGGGCACAAGGCCGGATGATGGCGGTGGTCAAGCAGAATCAACCCGCGGCCCCGGGTTTCCGTCACCAGCCAGTCGCTGACTTTGTCGATACTGCCCCGGTCCAATCCTCGAAAGGGCTCGTCCAGGATCAGGGTCGGCGTATCACAGAAGACGGTGCGTATTAGCGCCACCCGGCGTGCTTCACCGCCGG
Organism: Natronospira sp.; assembly: GCF_007134575.1. NCBI lineage: Bacteria > Pseudomonadati > Pseudomonadota > Gammaproteobacteria > Natronospirales > Natronospiraceae > Natronospira > Natronospira sp. The sequence continues at coordinate 6,804 of NZ_SLKM01000087.1, read as the reverse complement.
ACAGTGTGCGATCCATCTCCCCGACGCGAGTTTCCGGCGTGAGTCCCGCTTCACTGAGCCCGGTCGCCTGCAGGGCTCGAATCATTCTGTCCCGGTCCAGCTCAGGGTTACCGAGACGCAGGTTGTCTGCGAGGCTGCCAGCCAGGATGACACTGCGTTGCTCCAGGAGTGCCACGCGGGCGAAGCGTGCCGCTTCGGGCCAATGGCTCATCGCCTCCCCATCCATGAGTACCCGGCCCCCATCAGGTGAGAGAGCTCCCACCAGCAGGGCCGCCAGACGGGACTTGCCGGCGCCACTATCGCCGACAATGCTCCAGCGTTCGCCGGCCGGCAGCTGCAGGTTTACCCAATCAAGCACCGGCCTATCACTCAGACCCCGCGCCAGGGTGACGCCCTCGAGCTGCCAGGCAACCGGTCCATGCCTTTCTCCTTGCGCCGCCATTGGGCTGTTTATCGAAGGACTGGTACGGGTCGCCGGGGCCAGACGGTGAGCGGCCACTCTAACCATGGCCCAGCGTCGCAGGGCGGGGACCAGGCCGGTGGCCAGTCCAGCGAGAGCAACCAGGCCGAGCAGGACCAGGACCCACCAGGGCAGGGCAGTCGCCTGTTGTTGCACGTGGGCGCTGTGGGTACTGATCAGCGTCAGGCCAACCAGGCCGAGACTGAACAGGAGCTGGATTCGGCTGTCGTTGCGGGCAGCTCCATCGGCCAGGTTTTTTTCTTCTTGCCGATGGCTGCTCGCCTGGTCGAGCCACTGCTCCAGATTCTGTTCAGACGGATCCGCGAACTGAAGTTCCCGGTGAGCGGCCAGAAGGTCATGCAAGCGGGTATTGGCTCGAGCCTGAGCCAGTGCCAGGCTGGCGTCACGGCGGCCGTGCTGAACCATGAAGGCGATCATGAGCAGCAACACGCCAACGCCGAGCAACAGGATGACCATCGCGGCGGTGGCACCACTCACGATCCAGGCCGTCAGGGCCAGCAGGAGCACGGCCGTGAAGAAACTGCTCAGTGGTAGCAGCAGGCCAGCGTGAAAATGTTCCAGTCGTTCAACATCCACCATCAAGCGGGTCAGCAAGGGGCCGTCGCGGAGCCCCGACAGGCTGGCAAAGGGGCGCTGCATTTGCTGGGTGAACAAGGCCTGACGGAGACGGCCGAGTATCCGGAAAACCGCTTCATGGACCACCAGCCGCTCCAGGTACCGCGACACGGTCCGGCTGACCGCGAAGAAACGGATCAGGGCGCCGGGAAAGAAAATCTCGACCGTCATCACCGCGCCGCCGGCGGCACCGGCCAGGGCGCAGGCAGTGATCAGCCAGCCAGCCGCGGCAACCAGGCCCAGCGTGGACAAGGCCGTGGTGAGTGCCAGCAGCAGGCCGCCGAACAGCCAGCGCCGCTGCCCTTTGGGCAAATCCCGGAGCAAATACTTCAGGAGCCGGCGGTTAGTCATCTCGCAAGCTCCCGTCCCGAAGCACCAGGCAGCGATCGGCAGCCTCAGCGGCGGCGCGGCTATGGGTGAACATGAGGATGCTGCAGTCTCCAGCCTGTTCACGCAGCGCCTGCAGGATCAGCGCTTCATTGTCCGGATCCAGGCTGGCGGTGGGCTCATCCAGGATCAGCAGCCCCGGCCGGCCCAGCAGGGCACGGGCCAGGGCGATGCGCTGGGCTTCGCCACCGGAAATGCCGGCACCACGCTCCCCCAGCTTGCTTTGCAGACCTCGAGGCAGGAGATCCGGGAGGTCGGCGAGTCCGACCCGATGCAGTACCCGCCAGTGCTCTGCCACACCGTGCTCACCACCAGGGTCGAGATTGGCGGCCAGGCTGGCGGGCAATAGATGAGGTTGCTGCCCCAGCCAGGCCAGGCGCTGGCGTCGCACGGCAAGAGGAATTTCATCGAGGGACTGGCCATCGAGAAGAATCCGGCCCGACAGGGGTTGCTGCCAGCCCAGCACGGCGGCGGCCAGGGTGGATTTACCGCTGCCCGAGGGACCAGTGATGGCCAGCCATTCGCCAGCGGGCAGCTGAAAGTCCAGTCCCTGAATCAGGGCTGATTCTGCATCCGGCCCCGCCGAGAGGCTGAGCTGTTCCACTGTCAGGTGGATGGGGCCGTTGATCGTCGGAGTACTGTCAGGCCTGGCGTCGTGACTGCCTGTCGATGGCTGGAGCAAGGGGCGGATTCGAGCGGCGGCTGTCAGGGCGGCGGCCCGTTCATGATAGCCGGCGGCCAGCCGTCGCAACGGCTGGAAGTACTCCGGGGCCAGCAACAGGATGGCCAGACCGGCACGAAAATCCAGGTCCGGCGCCGGTCCGAATTGGATGAAGTCAAGCAGGCCCAGTCCTATGTAGATGGCTACCGTGGCGATGGCCACGGCACTGAAAAATTCCAGTACGGCCGATGACAGAAAGGCGACTCTCAATACCTCCATGCTGCGTCGGCGGTAGTTCTCGGCAGCCTGTCCCACGGCCATCCCTGCCCGTGCTCCGGCCCGCATCAGTCGCAGTGTGGATAGCGCTCTCAGGCGGTCCAGGAAATGGCCACCGAGGCGTTCCAGTTCCTGCCGCCTCTCTTCAGCCAGGGAAGCGGTTCCCAGGCCAATCAGTGCGCTGAACAGGGGAATCAAGGGGGCGGTGAACAGTAGCAACAGGCCAGCCAGCCAGTCGAGACTGAATACCACCACCAAAATGATCAAAGGCTGGGCCACGGCCTGGATGCGCGCGGGCCAGTATTCCCGATACCAGGGGAGCAGGGCGTCCATGTCGCCCTGGAGTCGATTGACCAGACTGGCAGTGGACTCTTCCAGTCGGCGTCTGCAGACCGGGTCCATGGCATTGCGGGTGGCCTGCCTTTGCAGACGATCCACGGTCTCGGATCCCAGCGTCAGGCTCATCTGCTCAATGTGCACGCGCAAGGCATGGCGGAGCAGGGCGATGCCGCTGAGCAGGCCCAGGCCCAGCAGCAGGCGGCTGTCTTCGAGCTCAGGCCGGGCAAAGGCAATATGGTCCAGGATCTGGGCGAGCAGCAGGAAAAAACTTACCAGCCAGACGGCGTCCAGGCCTACCAGCAGGGCAATGCCCAGGCGAGGACGAGCTGCGGCCTGCCCATCCAGCCATTGCCCATCTTCCCGGCGCTGGCGACGAGAGTCCTTGTCATGCCGTATGGCCGCGAGTGACGGGGTCACTGGACCTTGCTCCCGTGTTGGCTTCCCTCAATTGCTTCGGGAGAGGCGGTCAGCAAATTGTCAGTGGTAGCCAGCATCACTGCTGACTTTGCCCCGGAATATCCAATAGGTCCAGGCCGTGTAGCCCAGCACGAAGGGAATCACGAACAGGAAGCCCAGGAGCAGGAACAGCTGCGATCCGGGATCGGAGGCCGCATCCCAGAAGGTGTGTTCCGGGGGTACGGCATAGGGCCACATGCTGATCAACAGGCCGATGTAGAACAACACGAAAAGCGTCATGGTGGCCACGAATGGGGTGCCTTCCAGACGTCGGCGAATGGCGCTGTACAGCCACCAGCAGACCAGGAGAGTGGCCAGCGGGAAGATCCATAGTATGTGGGCGTTATCGAACCAGCGATTGAAGACGCGTTCGTTGGCCAACGGGGTCCACACGCTGACCACGACAAAGAAGGCCAGCATGCCTGCCAGCAACCAGGGCGTGATTCGCCAGGCCCAGGCCTGGGTTTCACCCTCGGTCTTCAATATGGTCCAGGTCGCGCCGAGCAGGGCATAGCCCGTGACCACGCCCAGGCCAGTCATGATGGTGAAGGGCGTGAGCCAGTCGAATGGGCCGCCTACATATTGAAAGCCTTCGGTTTCAAAGCCCTGAATATAGGCCCCCACCACTGCACCCTGGGCAAAGGCGGCCACCGTGGAGCCGATATTGAAGGAATGATCCCAGAGGTAACGGGAGCGGTTGGCCTTGAAGCGGAACTCGAAGGCGATGCCGCGGAAGATCAGGCCCGCCAGCAAGAGAAAGACACCGATGTAGAGGGCCGGCAGGAACACGGTATAGACCAGCGGGAAGGCCGCCAGCAGGCCAGCGCCTCCCAGAAGAAGCCAGGTTTCATTACCGTCCCAGACCGGTGCCACCGAGTTCATCATGTCGTCGCGTGCCCGGTCGCTGGGGGCAAAGGGAAAGAGAATGCCTACCCCCAGGTCGAATCCGTCCATGAGGACGTACATCAGGACCCCGAAGCCGAGAATCAGGATCCAGATCATGGTCAGGTCGATCAGTTCCATTGTTAGATCCTCTTAACGCTTTCCCGGGAGGTCCCAGGGTTGATCTTCAAAGCTGGTGTCGACGGTGGACAGGGGGCGCTTCGCGACCCCGCTTTCCTCGCTTTCCCGGGTAAAGGATTCCGGGCCAGACTTCATCACCCGACTCAGGTAATAGACACCGGCCAGGAAGACCACCGCATACACGAGCACAAAGCCAATCAGAGTGAAGAGGGCCATCCCCCCGGTCAGGGAGGGGGTGATGCCTTCCTCGACTCGCATGATGCCGTGAACCAGCCAGGGCTGACGGCCCACTTCGGTCACGAACCAGCCTGCAAGCACCGCCACGAAGGGGGCCGGAATCATCCAGGTATACAGCTTGAGCAGGCGGGGCGAGTCATACAGCTTGCCCCGAAGCAACTGCACCAGGCCGGCCAGGGCCGCGATGATCATCAAAAGGCCCAGACCCACCATGATGCGGAAGCTCCAGAACACGGTGGGGACATGGGGGCGGTCCTCCGGGGCCCATTCCTTCAGCCCTGGTACCTCGCCATCCAGTTCGTGAGTGAGAATCAGACTGGCGCCTTTGGGAATGCCGATTTCCAGATAATTGCGCTCGCCGCGTTGGCTGGGTATGGCGAACAGCAGCAGCGGCGCACCTTCCTGGGTTTCCCAGATCCCCTCCATGGCGGCCACTTTTTCCGGTTGGTGCTCGAAGGTATCCAGGCCATGCAGGTCACCCACCACCAGCTGGGTGGGTGCGAGCACGGCCATCAGCACCACCGTCATTGACAAGGCCTTGCGGCTGCTGGTGGTGGCCTTGCCCTTGCGCAGATACCAGGCGGAGATGCCCAGGACGACAAATCCGGCGGTGAGGAAAGCAGCCAGGGCAAAGTGCAGGAAGCGCAGGCCGAAGGAGGGATTGAAGATGGCTTCACCCCAGGAGGTCATCTGGAAGATACCGTCCTGCAACTCGACGCCGGCAGGGGTCTGCATCCAGCTGTTGGCGGACAGAATCCAGAAGGACGAAATGAAGGTGCCAACCGCCACCATGCAGGCTGCGAATAGATGTGTGCCCGGTGGTACCTTGTTGCGGCCGAACAGCAGCACACCGAGGAAGACCGCTTCCAGGAAGAAGGCGGTGACCACTTCGTAGCTCAGTACCGGACCCAGGAAGTTGGCCGAGGCATAGGAGAAAGCGCTCCAGTTGGTACCGAACTGGAAGGCCATCACAATGCCCGACACCACGCCCATGCCAAAGACGACCGCAAATACTTTGGTCCAGAAGCGGGCAAGTTCCTCATAGACCGGGTTGCGGGTGCGATAGAGCAGGGCTTCCAGGTAGGCAATGAAGGCCGCCAGGCCAATGGTGAATACCGGGAATATGGCATGGAAGCTCACCACGAAGGCGAACTGGATGCGGGAGAGGAGAACGGGATCGAGTTCCATCGCAGCCTCGCTTGAAAATGCGCCTACAATCAGACCACGCCCTCCGGGGTGGCCCATGAACTCCTTGACTGGCGGTTGGACCTGAAGGTTCAGCGCAGCTGATGATCACCGCCAGGACTTTCACTTTAACACATCCTTATATAAATGCGAGGGGCATCTGTGGGTGATCAGATTACCTGGTCGGCCCGGGGCTTTCCGGTCAGTGCCTCAAGCTGCGCCGCCTCGCTGGCCAGGGCCCGCATGGGCTCGAGAACGGTGACCATGTCCTGCCGGCAGTCTTCCTGGGCAGGCATGTGCTGCTCAAGATAAATTCGCAGCGTTGCCCCCCGAGTGCCGGTTCCCGACAGCCTGAAGACGGCGCGGCCGTTGTCGGTGAACAGGCGGTATCCTTGAGCCTCCACCCGGTGGCCACTGACTGGGTCGGTATAATCGAAGCGATCCACCGGACAGTCCCGGTATTCGCCGGCTTCGACCAGGGTCGAGAGTCGCTCCATCACAGCCTGGCCCTGTTCAATGCTGAGATTGAAGTCGTGGCGGGCAAAGTAGTCGCGGCCAAAGCGGGACCAGTGCTCGTCCAGCAGTTCCGCCACGGTCATGTCCCGGCTGGCGAGGATTTGCAGCCAGGCCAGCACGGCCCAGAGTCCATCCTTCTCTCGAACGTGGTCGCTGCTGGTCCCAAAACTCTCTTCACCGCAAAGGCGAATATAACCGCCGTCCAACAGACTGGCGAAGAAGCGCCAACCCGTTGGGGTTTCGTGGCAGGGAATGCCGAGTTCCTGGGCGACCCGGTCCAGGGCACGGCTGGTCGGCATGGAGCGGGCCACACCCTTGAGCCCGTCAGCCAGTGCCGGTATGCAGTGGTGGTTGGCGGCAATCACCGCCAGGCTGTCACAAGGCGACACTACCAGCGCTCGGCCATTCTGACGGCCCAGGATCATATTCCGATCCCCATCGCCATCCGAGGCGGCGCCGATTTCGCCTTCCGGCAGGGCCTGAAAGGCCTCCAGGAAGGCATGCGCGTCATGGGGGTTGGGGTCGGGGTGGCTGCCGTTGAAATCCGGTTTGGGCTGCCCATTGCGGACAACATCTTCACTCAGTCCCAATTGATGGACGAATATCTCCCGGGCGTAGGGGCCGGTAA
>NZ_SLKM01000147.1:0-7893 GCF_007134575.1 Natronospira sp. | reverse complement strand
GGAGAAGATGCAGGTGTTCTGGGCCTGGTCTTCCTTGAGAATATCGGCCTGCACGGTACCGCGCACACTCTGGATGGCCTCGGCCTTGAGCTTTTCGTAGACCTCCGGCTCAACCAACTGGTCCCCGGGCACCCCCAGGGTGTTCAGACCATGGCTGTCATGGCCGTCGGGCAGCGCCCCGCCGTAGCCGGGACGCTCACCATCGCGGAACAACGCCTTGATCTTCTTCTCCGCTTCCTCCCAGCGACCTTCTTCCTTGAGGTAGGTCTCCACCCGCTGGTCAATGGCCGCATTCATGAACATGGCCAGGATGATGGGCGCCGGGCCATTGATGGTCATGGAGACCGATGTGGTCGGTGCCAGCAGATCAAAGCCCGAGTAGAGCTTTTTCATGTCGTCCACGGTGGCGATGGACACCCCGGAGTTGCCAATTCGTCCGTAGATATCGGGGCGCTCATCCGGGTCCTCGCCGTAGAGGGTCACCGAATCGAAGGCCGTGGACAGGCGGGTAAACGGCTGCCCCCCGGCCAGGTAATGGAAACGACGATTGGTCCGCTCGGGGGTGCCCTCGCCGGCGAACATGCGCGTGGGATCCTCGCCCTCGCGGCGATAGGGAAACACGCCGGCGGTGAAGGGGTACTCACCCGGCAGATTCTCGTTCATCCGCCAGTGCAGAATGTCACCCCAGTCCCGGTAACGAGGCACGCCAATCTTGGGAATCTGCACACCGGCCAGGGACTCGGTGTAGTTATCACCGGTGATCTCCTTGCCGCGGACCTTGTAGCTGAACTGTTCGGAGCGCGCTGCCTCGCGGCGCTCCGGCCAAGCCTTGAGCAGCTTGCGCCCCTCCTCGCCAATATCCTCCAGCGCCGCGTTGTAGCGCTGGCGCAGGGTCCGCAGGCTATTGTCGTCGCCCTCGGTCAGGGCGTCGCCGGGATAGGCCTCCAAGGGCTCGGGCAAGCGCTCATCTTCCAGGGTCTTGAGTGCCTCATAGCAGGCATGGGCCCTGGAAGCCGCCTCGGCAGCCGTTTCCGAGCGGCGGTGGGCTTTCCGCCCGGTGTTAGCGATTTCCGCCAGGTAACGCTCCCGGGAGGGTGGGATCAGGGCCTGGCGCTCCACGTCCACTTCCGGAAACTCGGCCTCCACCCGCCAACGCTCGGCCGGCAACTCCAGCTTCTCGGTAAAGCCGTTGACCATGGCCTTGAACAGACGGTTCATGCCCGGGTCATTGAATTGGCTGGCGATGGTGGGATAGACCGGAACGTCCTCGTCCGGTTTATCGAAGGCCAGGTGGTTGCGCTTCCACTGCTTTCGCACATCCCGCAAGGCATCCTTGGACCCGCGCTTCTCGAACTTGTTGATGGCGATCATGTCCGCGTAGTCCAGCATCTCGATCTTCTCGAGCTGGCTGGCGGCACCGAATTCGCTGGTCATCACATAGAGGGAATAATCCACCAGATCAACCACTTCGGAATCGCTCTGACCAATGCCGGCGGTCTCCAGAATGATCAGCTCAAAACCACAGGAACGGAGGAACTGCAGGGACTCCTGGATGGCGGCACTGGTGGCCAAATGGGCCCGGCGAGTCGCCATGGAGCGCATGAAGACCCGTTCGTCCATGAGCGAATTCATGCGAATCCGGTCACCCAGCAGGGCCCCGCCGGTGCGCCGGCGAGTGGGATCCACCGCCAGCACGGCAATGTCCGCATCCGGGAAGAAGCGCCGGAAGCGATTGAGCAACTCGTCGGTCAGCGAGCTCTTGCCCGCCCCGCCGGTACCGGTAATCCCCACCACCGGCGGCCGATTGGTGGTGGCATGCCAATCCTTGGCCATCGCCTTGAGCACATCTTCGTCGTCCGAGGCCTGCTCGATCAGTGACAGGGTACGGCCGACACTGATGTGATCAGACTTGTCACCCCGCCCCGGCTCGAACTCCGGCCGCTGCCAGGCCCGGACGCGCTCGAAGACATCCTCGATCATGCCCTTCAGGCCCATGGACATGCCGTCATGGGGGGTATAGACCTTCTCGACGCCGTATTCCTCGAGCTCGGCGATCTCATGAGGCACGATGGTGCCGCCACCGCCCACCACCACGCGGATATGCTCACAGCCCTTCTCGCGCAGCATGTCCACCATGTACTTGAAGTATTCCATGTGCCCGCCCTGATAGGAGGACACGGCAATGCCATCGGCATCTTCCTGGATCGCGGCCCGGACAATATCCGCCACCGCCCGGTTGTGGCCCAGATGTATGACCTCGGCTCCGTTGGACTGCAAAATGCGGCGAATCATGTTGATGGCCGCGTCGTGGCCATCAAACAGGGAAGCGGCAGTAACAAAACGCAGCGGAATGGACTCTTCCGCAGTACTTCTGCCCTGAATGCGGGATGCTGCAGTACCCATCGGGAACCTCCGTTGGAACTCCAAGCCACTGATAAATCGGGCTTTTCGCGGGAATTCGGTGTTAACAGGGGCGCCAATTATACCGGGGGTTGGGCCTCGGGTGCGAATACCGCCAAAACCGGAATTTCAAACGCTGACCCCCAAAAACGACGAGCCTGCTATAATTCGCGCTCCCGAAAACCGACGGCCGGCAAATTTGGCACGCTGGTCACACGCTGAATACGCGATATCGAGTCGCGTTCAACTGGCCCTCCGCTGCCCGACAACAGGGTTGCGCGGCATCCTTTCTGCCGCCCTGACTCCGCCGCCCCGCCGCTCCGGCTGCCGGGCGCGGATGAGCTGGACGGGCAAGGGCCATACCGCTTTATTTCCGTCTCAGGAGGACAATATGGAGCTTTTCGCCACCGCAGAACAGATGGGTCATGAGCAGGTCGTGTTCTTCCATCACAAGGAAAGCGGCCTCAAAGCCATCGTGGCGATCCACAACACCGTGCTCGGCCCGGCTTTGGGCGGACTGCGGATGTGGCCCTATGACAGCGAGGACGAGGCACTGACCGACGTGCTGCGCCTGTCCCGCGGCATGACCTACAAGGCGGCCGTCTCCGGCCTCAACCTGGGCGGCGGCAAGTCCGTCATCATCGGCGACCCCAAGAAGGACAAGAGTGAAGCCTTCTTCCGCGCCCTGGGCAAGTTCATCGACTCCCTGGGTGGACGCTACATCACCGCCGAAGACGTGAACACCACCGTCAACGACATGGAGTACATCTTCGCCGAGACGGATAATGTGGTGGGCGTACCCGAAGTGCATGGCGGCGGCGGTGACCCCTCCCCGCTCACGGCCTACGGCACCATCCGGGGTATCCAGGCCTGCCTGAACCGCAAGTACGGTCACACCGACCTGTCCAAGGCCAGCTACGCCGTTCAGGGCGCCGGCAATGTGGGCATCCACATCATCCGCACCCTGCGCGAGGCCGGCGCCAAGGTCACTGTCTGTGACATGAATGAACAGCGCCTTGAAGAGTGCAAGGAAATGGGCTGCGAGATTGTGGACCTTGATGCCATTTATGACGTGGACTGCGATGTCTACGTGCCCTGCGCCCTGGGTGCCACGGTCAACGACGAGACCATCCCGCGCCTCAAGTGCGACATCGTGGCAGGCTCCGCCAACAACCAGCTGGCCGAGGAACGCCACGGCACCGAGCTGGAAAAGCGCGGCATGATCTATGCCCCCGACTACGCCATCAACGCCGGCGGCCTGATGAACGTGGCCATCGAGCTGCAGGGCTATAACAAGGACCGGGCCTTCCGCCAGGTCAAGGGCATCTACGACATCATCGAACAGATCTTCGCCATCGCTGACCGGGATGGCATCCCGAGCTGGCAGGCTGCGGATCGCCTCGCCGAGGAACGCATCGCTGCCATGAGCTCGGTCAAGCTGCCCCATGTGGAACGCCGCTCCAAGCGCGCTTCCGGGCGGCGGCCAAAGGCCTGACCGGAGCCACCGTAGGAGCGGATTCATCCGCGATCCAAGCCATCGGCTGCCTCGGCAACCGACAACACGGGCATCGCGAATGAATTCGCTCCTACGGCTTATTCGAATCAGCCATTTCCCGATAATTCCTTCGAGGGGCCTGCGGAATGACCGTCATCAACACCCACATCAACGAAGAACTGGACATGCTCCGCGAGTCCGTGGAGCGTTTTGCCCAGAGCGAAATCGCACCCATCGCCGCGCAGGTGGACGAGACAAACGAGTTTCCCCAGGAAATGTGGCAGAAGCTGGGGGAAATGGGCCTGCTGGGCATGACCGTTTCCGAGCAGTACGGTGGCTCCGACATGGGCTACCTTGCCCATCTGGTGTCCATGGAGGAAATCTCCCGGGCGTCCGGCTCCATCGGCCTGTCCTACGGCGCCCACTCCAATCTCTGCATCAACAATATCTTTCTCAACGGCACCGAAGAGCAGAAACAGAAATACCTGCCCAAACTCTGCTCCGGCGAGTGGGTCGGTGCACTGGCCATGTCCGAGCCGGGAGCCGGTTCCGACGTGGTGGGCTCCATGAGCTGCCGTGCCGAGAAGAAGGGTGATGTCTGGGTCGCCAACGGCAACAAGATGTGGATCACCAACGGCCCCGAGGCCGATGTGCTGATCGTCTACATGCGCACCGCCAACAAGGATCTGGGTTCCAAGACCATCACCGCCTTTCTGGTCGAGAAAGGCATGAAGGGCTTCCGCACGGCCCAGAAGCTGGACAAGCTCGGCATGCGCGGCTCCAACACCTGCGAACTGGTCTTCGAGGACTGCGAAATTCCCGAGGAAAACATTCTCGGTGAGGTCAACGAGGGCGTCTATATCCTCATGCGCGGGCTGGACTCCGAGCGCCTGGTGCTCTCCGGCGGACCCATTGGCCTGATGCAGGCCGGCATGGATCAGGTCCTGCCCTATCTCCATGAGCGCAAGCAGTTCGGCAAGTCCATCGGTGCCTTCGGCATCATGCAGGCCAAGGTGGCGGATATGTATACCGCCCTGCAGTCTTCCCGTGCCTTCGCCTATCGCGTGGCCGAGGCCTTCGACCGGGGCGAGCAGGTTCGCTGGGATGCCGCCGCCTGCCTGATGTACTGCTCCGAATCCGCCGTCAAGGTAGCCCTTGAGAGCATCCAGTCCCTGGGCGGCAACGGCTACATCAATGAATACCCCACCGGCCGCATCCTGCGTGATGCGAAGTTGTACGACATTGGCGCCGGCACCAATGAGATTCGGCGGATGTTGATTGGTCGGGAATTGTTCAATGCAATGACGCCGTAAAGGCATTTACATTTTTGCACCGTAGGAGCGGATTTATCCGCGAAGAATTCTTGTGACCCGGCAAGCAGAAACGGGTGTTTCAGGATCGCTTGCTGAAGCTGGCAATTAGGTCATGAAGCCTATAGGCCCTGTTGCGGCTTCTGCACGTACAAGAAGGCATCGCGAATGAATTCGCTCCCACGGTGGTTTCTTTAGGAGTTTTGTCATGTCCACAAATGATCCCATCGTCATCGTATCCGCGCGCCGCACCCCCATCGGTTCCTTCCAGGGCAGCCTCGCCGGCGCCAAGGCCCCGCAGCTGGGCACCGCGGCCATTGCGGCGGCCATGGAAGACGCCAAATTGGGTAGCAGCGATGTGAGCGAAGTCATCTTTGGCTGCGTGCTCCCGGCCGGTCTCGGTCAGGCACCGGCCCGTCAGGCTTCCCTGGGTGCCGGCATCGACAAGGGCACCGGCTGCACCACCATCAACAAGGTCTGCGGCTCCGGCATGAAGGCCGTGATGATGGGCCATGACCTGATCGCCGCCGGCTCCGCCGAAGTGATCGTGGCTGGTGGCATGGAGTCCATGACCAACGCCCCCTATCTGCTGCCCAAGGCCCGTGGCGGCATGCGCATGGGTCACCAGGAAGTCATCGACCACATGTTCTTCGACGGCCTGCAGAACCCCTATGACGGCCAGATGATGGGCGGCTTTGGCGAGACCTGCGCCGACAAGTACAACTTCACTCGCGAAGCCCAGGACGAGTTCGCCATCGAATCGGTGAAGCTGGCCCAGACTGCGGTCGAAAAGGGTTACTTCAAGGACGAAATCACCCCGGTCACCATCAAGGGCCGCAAGGGTGAAACCGTGGTGGACACCGACGAAGAGCCCGGCAAGTGCAATGTGGACAAGATCCCCACCATGCGCGCGGCCTTCAAGAAGGACGGCACCGTGACCGCCGCCACCTCCTCCTCCATTTCCGATGGCGCCTCCGCCCTGATACTGATGCGCGCCTCGGAAGCCGAGAAGCGCGGCCTTGAGCCGCTGGGCCGCATTGTCGGTCATGCCGGCCATGCCCAGGAGCCGGAATGGTTCACCACCGCCCCGGTGGGTGCCATCAAGCAGCTCCAGGAACGCCTCGGCTGGTCGGTGGACGACGTGGACCTGTACGAGGTCAACGAAGCCTTCGCCGTGGTGGCCATGGCCGCCATGCACGACGTGGGCATCCCGCGGGAGAAGCTGAACATCAATGGCGGTGCCTGCGCCCTGGGTCACCCCATTGGCGCCACCGGTGCCCGCATCATCACCACCCTGCTGCACAGTCTCAAGCGCAACGGCGGCAAGCGCGGCATCGCCTCCCTGTGCATCGGCGGGGGTGAAGCGACGGCGATCGCTGTTGAACGGCTCTAAATTCAGTAAGGGGCACCGTAGGAGCGAATTTATCCGCGATGCCTTCTTGTGACCCGGCAAGCCGTAACAGGTGCTATCCGATGCCGGGTTTTTAGAAAGTTCGGATATTGAGTCTTTAGAACCTGTTGCGGCCTCTGGACACACAAGAAGGCATCGCGGATAAATCCGCTCCTACGGTGCCTACAATAGCCTGATCGACAATGAATAGGGAATTAGGGATGCCTATCCTGAAAACGACAGTGGACCGCTCTGACGCAACCTTCCAGGCCAACGCCGAACACATGGAAGGGCTGGTGGCGAATCTCAAGGATCAGCTGAGCCGCGCCGCCCAGGGCGGCGGTGAGCGTGCGCGCAAGAAGCATACGGACCGGGGCAAGCTGCTGCCACGGGAACGCATCGAGGCCCTGCTGGACAGTGGCAGCGCCTTCCTCGAGTTCTCGCCCCTGGCCGCTCACGGCATGTACGACGATGCCGCGCCCGCCGCCGGCATGATTACCGGCATTGGCCGGGTCAAAGGGCGCGAAGTGGTGATCGTGGCCAATGACGCCACGGTCAAGGGCGGCACCTACTACCCCATGACGGTGAAGAAGCATCTGCGGGCCCAGGAAATCGCCCGCGAGAACCGTCTGCCCTGCATCTACCTGGTGGATTCCGGCGGCGCCTTCCTGCCCCTGCAGGACGAGGTCTTCCCCGACAAGGAACACTTCGGGCGCATCTTCTACAACCAGGCGCAGATGTCCGCCGAGGGCGTTCCCCAGATCGCCGTGGTGATGGGCTCCTGCACCGCTGGCGGCGCCTATGTGCCGGCCATGTCGGATGAAGCCGTGATTGTCCGGGAACAGGGCACCATCTTCCTCGGTGGTCCGCCCCTGGTGAAGGCCGCCACCGGCGAGGAAGTGGATGCCGAGTCCCTCGGCGGCGGCGAGGTGCATACCCGCATTTCCGGGGTGGCCGATCACCTGGCCGAAGACGACGCCCACGCCCTGTCCATCTGCCGTGACATCGTCGCCAGCCTCAATGGTCGCAAGTATGTGGACCTGGACCTGGCCGAGCCGGTGGAACCGATCTACCCCGCCGAAGACCTCTACGGCATCACGCCGAAGGAGACCCGCCACCCGGTGGATGTGCGCGAGATCATCGCCCGCATCGTCGATGGCTCCGAGATGCACGAGTTCAAGCCCCTGTTCGGCAAGACCCTGGTGACCGGCTTTGCCCGCATCCACGGCTATCCGGTGGGCATCATTGCCAACAACGGCATCCTGTTTTCCGAATCGGCCCAGAAGGGCGCGCACTTC
>NZ_SLKM01000177.1:0-7894 GCF_007134575.1 Natronospira sp. | reverse complement strand
TGTCCATGCCCTCCGGTAGCTGCTCAATGAAGTCCAGGGCATAGGCCTTGCGGGCCGCCTCGCGAACCGCATCCCGATCAGTGTCCACCAGACTGCCATAGGCAATATTGTGCTCAATGGTGTCGTTGAACAGCACCACATCCTGACTGACCATGGCGATCTGATTACGCAGATCAGTACGCCGGTACTCGCTGAGAGAAACACCGTCCAGCAGTATCTGCCCCTGATCGGGATCATGGAAACGGGGCAAGAGGCTCACCAAGGTGCTCTTGCCGCTACCCGAGCGGCCCACCAGGGCCACCACTTCACCGGGCCGAACATGCAGGTTGATGTCCTTGAGCACCTGCTCCTTGTTCTCGCCATAACTGAAGTGCACTTTCTCGAAACGCACATCACCATTGGCACGCTGGATGGCTCGGCTGCCACCCTCGCCTTCAGGCGGCGTATCCAGCAGATGGAAGACACTGTGGGCGGCGGCGATGCCCTTCTGAAGCACGGCATTGATATTGGCCAGATGGCGCAGGGGGGCCATCATCAGCATCACCGCGCCCAGGAATGATACAAAGGCACCCACGGTGATGCGATCCAGCACCCCCGGCAAGGTGGCGAAGTAGATAATCCCGGTTACGCCGATGCCGGCAATCAACTGCACCAGCGGCACACTGCCGGCCTTGGTGGCCACCAGCTTCATGTGCATGCGACGGTTCTGCTCGTTGATCTGCTCGAAGCGTTCGGCTTCGTAATGCTGCCCGCCAAAAACCTTGACCACGCGCTGACCGCCGATGACTTCCTCGGCCACCCGGGTCACATCGCCCATGGAATTCTGAATTCGGGTGCTGTACTTGCGAAAGCGGCGACTGACGAATCGCACCAGGGCCATCAGCATGGGCACGGTGATCAACAGAAAGGCCGTCAACGGCACGCTGATCCACAGCATCCACGCGAACAGCGCCACCACCGACAGGGTGTCCCGCACCAGCACGGTAATGGCATTGGTCACCGACTCGGCAATCTGCTCAATGTTGTAGGTCAGCTTGGAGACCAGCACCCCGGTGGAGGATTGATCGAAATAACTCACCGGCAGGGAGAGCAACTGGCGAAAGGTCTCGGTGCGAAGCTGCTTGATCACCCGCCGACCCACCCAATGCATGCAGAAGGTGGACAGAAAGCCGGTAATGCCACGGATGACGAAAAGCCCCATCAGGAGGATGGGAATGATGCGGATGGCTTCCGGGTCCCGGGCCACCAGGCTTTCGTCCATCAGAGGCTGCAGAATGGCGGGAAAACCGGCCTGGGATACGGCGAAGATGGCCATGGCAATCACGGCCAGCAGGAAGATCCGCCAGTGGGGCACCACGTAACGGAGCAAGCGCCGGTAAACCTTCAGGGCTTCTGCTTCTGTCTGAATCTTCTCCATTGAATCCCGTTGCCTGAGTGATTAATGAATGAGGACCGGGGCCAACCCGGCATCTTGCCGCTGTTCTGGGCGCGGGCGCGGCCCGCTAGCCCCCCTCCTCTTCCGGCGCTTCGGCAGTCACTACCTGGATGCGGGCAAAGCCCAATCGCCCCACCACATCCATCACCGTGACCACCGACTGATGACTGGCATTGGCATCGGCCCGAATGGTGACCGGCACATCCCGGCGATCTTCCATCATGCGGCGGATGGCACTCTCCAGTGTCGTGGGCCGGTTGTTCACCAATTGACGACTGTTGACCGCATACTCTCCATCGGCGGAGACGACCACTTCCAGGGCCCGCTCTTCCTGCTCGGGGGCACCTTCC
This sequence comes from Natronospira sp., assembly GCF_007134575.1. NCBI lineage: Bacteria > Pseudomonadati > Pseudomonadota > Gammaproteobacteria > Natronospirales > Natronospiraceae > Natronospira > Natronospira sp. The sequence continues at coordinate 6,109 of NZ_SLKM01000177.1, read as the reverse complement.
AGGCTGGCCTCCGGCAACACGATCTCCAGGTCGGCCTCGCGCACGAAGGTGGTGGAGACCATGAAGAAGACCAGCAGCAGGAAGACCACGTCAATCAGCGGGGTGAGATTCACCTCCGGGTCTTCACTGCGCCTGGGCCGGAGATTCATCCCTGCCTCCCCGGATGACCGCTGAGCGCGTCAACCAGCTTCATCGCTTCCTGCTCCATGTCCACCACCAGCTCATCGACCCGTCCGCGCAGATAGCGATAGGCAATCAATGAGGGAATGGCCACGGTGAGACCGGCGGCGGTGGTCAGCAGGGCCTCGGAGATACCCCCGGCCAGGGCGCCCGGATCACCCACCCCGTGAGCGGTGATGGCGGTAAACACCCGAACCATGCCGATGACCGTCCCCAACAGCCCCAGCAGCGGGGTAATGGAAGCAATGGTGCCCAGGGTATTGAGGTAGCGTTCCAGCTCATGGACCACATGGCGACCGGTATCCTCCACCGTGTCCTTCATCAGGTGGCGATCGCCATGGCGCTGGGACAGACCGGCGGCCAGAATGCGCCCCAGTGGCGAGTTATTGCGCAAGGCCTTGACGTGGTCCTCGCTAAGCTCCCCTTTCTGCAGCCAGCGCCAGGCCTCGGCGGCCAGATGCGGCGGGGTGACCCGCTTGCGTCGCAGGGTCCACAGGCGCTCGGCCACGATGCCAAAAGCAATGACCGAACACAGTATGATGGGCAGCATCAGCCAGCCGCCCGCCTGAATGAGTTCCAGCATGATTATCTGTCGCCCCGTTATCAGCCCCGTCCGGCGCTTTTCCTTGCCGGCCGGGCACCAGGTTCCCTAGGGCTTCCCGCAGGAAGCATCGGCGTCGCATGATACTTGATTTGGGCATGGCGCAGAAATCAGGGTCGCCACCAGCGTGGCTGACGGGAGAGATAAGCCACCTCGCCCCGGCCCTCCAGGCGCAGGCCGACCCGCCCTTTTTCCCTTGCCAGGCCCTCGTCCAGGTGCAGCGGCCGGGACAGCGCCGGGTGTTCCACCACAAGCCCGCTCGGATCCAGGCGCAGGCGCCAATCGCCGCTTTCCGCAAGCAACTGACACTGCGGCAGGCCGTCCTGACCGGGGCCACGGACAAAATGAATCTCGTCGCCCCCCATCGCCCCCTGGGGACAATGGCGCGCCACCCCCGCCGGCATGCCGCGAAGATCCGGCAGCAGAAACTGGCCCGGCGCCAGCTCGGGTAGGCTGGACTGTAAGTGGTCCAGGGTGGCCGAACCCACCCCCTGCTCCGGATTGAACAGCAAGCGGCTGCCGGGCCGCCGCATTGCCCGCGCCAGCCAATCCAGCAGCGGTCCGCGCAGATCGCCGCGCCCGGCCTGTAGCCAGATGAGCCGCTCTTCGGCCAGATCCAGTTGCCAGACCTGGCCACCAGCCGGCAGCGACCAGACCCGGATATCGGGCTGATCCCGGCCATTGAGCCCCACCACCAGGGGCAGCAATCCGAGCAGCAGCGCGGCCCGGGCGACCCGGGGCCCGGGCAGAACCACGGCCAGGATGGCCAGCAAGGCAAGCAGCGCGGCAATCAGGGGATACCCGGCCACGGTGGGCAAGGCGGGCAACTCCGCCAGCAGGCTCAGGACCGGCCAGAGCCCGTCAAGCACCAGGCCGGCGCCAGACCAGAACCAAGCGGCCAGAGTATCGAGCCCGCCAAGGGAAAGCGCTGCCCCCAACAGAGACAGAGGCACGACCAGGAAGCTGAACAGGGGCACGGCAATGGCATTGGCGAGTGGACTGGACAGCGGCCCCAGCCCGAAAAACAACATCAGCACCGGCAGAATGGCCAGGCCGGTGACCCACTGGATCCGGACAAAGGCGACAGCCCGGCCCGGCCGATCACCACCGGCAACAACCGCCAGCACAAAAGCGACCAGGGCAAAGGACAGGTAGAAGCCCGGATCCATCACCGCCAGGGGATCAAGCACCAGCACCACCACCGCCGCCGTGGCCAGTCCGCCCGCGAAACCCGTCCGGCGACGCAACAGCAGCAGCAAGACCATGACCGCAAACATGCTCAGCGCCCTGACGGTGGGCAGGGCGAAGCCGGCCAGCATGGCGTAAGCGCCTGCGGCGGCCAGCCCCAGCAAAGCCCCGCTGAGCCTGGCCGGCCAGGGCGCCGGCAATAGGCGGGCCAGGCCCTGCCCCAGCAGGAAAACCAGCCCGCCCACCATGCCGATGTGCAAACCGGAGATGGCCACCAGGTGGGTGGTCCCGGTGGCATTAAGTACCGCCCATTGGCCGCTGTCGAAGCCACTGCGATCACCGACGGTGATGCCCCGGATCAGCGCCGAGGCGGGACTGTCCGCCAGGGACTCGGCCACCGCCTGCCCCAGCCGTGTCCGCAGTCGATCCATGCCGGCCCCGCCGGGCTCCAGCCGCACCGCCGTCGCCTCCGGCATGACCCGGGCCGTACCGGCCAGGCCATGGCGAAATTGCCAGCGTGCCTGATCGAACTGCCCCGGCAGGGGCCGTGCCGCTGGCTCACGCAGTTGCAAGGGCAAGCGCCATTGCTCACCGCTGGCCGGGGCGAGCAACGGCTCCGACCAGCTCACCCGAAGGCGAACGGGGCGGGCCAGAGGCTCGCCATCAATGACATCGACCTGGAAATCAAAACGCTGACTGAAGCCGTGATCCGCCACCAGACCCAGCACCCGCCCTTCTGTCACCACCACCGTCTGCTCGCCAAGATCATCCAGGGCCGACGGCATCAAACGCTCATGGATGGCATGGCTCGCCAGCAGCAGGCCCAGACAGAAACCACCCAGCCAGAGCAGACGCTGGCGAACAAGCCAGGCGCCCAATAGTCCGATAAGACAGAGGAACAGAAACCAGACAGGAGAGAACCCTGGTGCCCAGACCAGTGCGGTTGCGGCGACAAAAAGCCCGGCGGCGAAGACCGGCATGACTCATGCTTCCCTGCAATCCTTGCAAACTGCATCCAGGCCGGCCATTGCCGCATTATAATCGGCGTTGACGACCCGGCCCCCCTTTTGCTGGGCGCCTGTGATCTCCATATTCAGGCTCACCCGCTTCGGATAAAGAATGCGACATGCCCAGGCGATTTTTCAAGCACTACCTGCCCAGAAGAGAGACGCTGGCCCGGTCGCGGCTGCTGCGGCCCTTTGCCGCGCTGTTGAGCGACCCCGGGCTATGGGCGCTGAGCCGGCGCAGTACGGCCAAGGGGTTCGGGGTCGGGGTGTTTGCTGCCTGGCTGCCCATCCCCTTCCAGACCCTGGTGGTCCTGGGGCTGACGGCATGGATGCGGGTAAATCTTCCGGTGGCGGTGTTGGCCAGCTTCATCTCCAACCCGCTGACCATGGGGCCGATGATGCTGGCCGGTTACCTGTTGGGCTCATTGATGCTCAGGATGCCGCCCCGCGAGAACCTGGAATTTGGCCTGGAGATGATCTGGCAGGAGATCGAGCGGATCGGCGCGCCCCTGTTGCTGGGCTGTCTGACCCTCGGCCTGCTCACCGCCCTGCTCTCGGCAACCATCATCAACGTCGCCTGGCGGGTTTCCCTGATGCGTTTTTATCGCAGCCGTCGGGCACGCCGCCGGATGATGGGGATTCGTTTCCGCCGCCCGCGTCAGCTTCGCCGGGCCGGCCTGAAGCGGCGCCTGCCTAAACCTTGAGCACGCCGTCTTCCAGCTCGTGAATGGTTCCCATGCGGGCGGCCAACTCCCGGTCATGGGTAACCATCACCAGGGCAGTGCCGTACTCGGCGTTCAACTGCAGCATGAGATCGGCCACCTGTTCCCCGGTCCGGGAATCCAGATTGCCGGTGGGTTCATCCGCCAACACACAGCGCGGCCGGGTCACCAGCGCCCGGGCCACCGCCGCCCGCTGACGCTCACCGCCAGACAGCTCGCCGGGCTTGTGTTCAAGGCGATGGCCCAGCCCCACCTGCTCCAGAACCCGCCTGGCCGCGTCACGCGAGGGGGTCACCGACTCGCGCCGCACCAGCAGGGGCATGGCGACATTCTCCAGGGCGGTAAACTCGGGCAGCAGATGGTGAAACTGGTAAACAAAGCCGATGGCCCGGTTACGAAGACGACCCCGCTCGGCATCGGCCAGCTTGTGCATGGCCTGACCATCCACCCAGACCTCGCCTTCACTGGGCCGGTCCAGGCCACCCAGCAGATGCAGCAGAGTACTCTTGCCGGAGCCGGAGGCGCCGAGAATGGCAGCCGTCTCACCCGGCTGAATGGCCAGGCTGACATCACGCAGGACATCCACGCGACGCCCGGCATCGGTGAAACTGCGGCTCAGGTTTTGACAGGCAATCGCGGCCTGTTCCAGATTCAGCCGGGCCTTACTCATAACGCAGGGCCTCCGCCGGTTGGGTTCGGGATGCCCGCCAGGCCGGATACAGGGTGGAGAGCACCGACAGAACAAAGGCCAGACCGCTGATCCGGCCCACATCCGCCCAGTTGAGCTCCGAGGGCAGGTCACTGATGTAATAGACATCGGCCGGCAGGAATTCAGTCTGGAACAGATCCTCCAGCCAGGGCACGATCTGCTCCACGTTGCTGGCCAGGGCCACACCCAGGCCCACACCCACGACCGTACCCACCAGACCGATGACCGTCCCCTGAACGATGAAGATACCCATCACCGAGGACGGTGTGGTGCCAATGGTTCGCAACACGGCAATATCCGCGCGCTTGTCATTGACCACCATGACCAGGGTGGAAATGATGTTGAAGGCCGCCACCGCCACGATCAGGAACAGGATAATGAACATCACTGTTTTCTCGATCTGCAGCGCGGCAAAGAAATTCGCATGCTGGCGGGTCCAGTCACTGACGAAGTAGCCCGCTCCCAGACCGGCGGCAATGTCACGGGACACCGCCGGTGCCCGGAACATGTCATCGAGCTTCAGGCGGATGCCACCCACGGCATCACCGAAGCGATAAAGCGTACGGGCATCGTCCAGATGAATGAAGGCATGACTGCGGTCATACTCATACATGCCCACTTCGAACAGGCCCACCACCTGGAAGCGCCGCATCCGCGGCCGGAAACCGGCCACCGTCACATTGCCTTCAGGGACAATCAGGAACACGCTGTCGCCCACATTGACCCGCAGGGAGCGGGCCAGGGCACTGCCCAGAATGACTCGATACTCACCCGCCACCAGATTGCCGAGCTCGCCCTGGACCATCTGCTCGCCGACCTCGGAGACCTGGGGCTCCTCCTCCGGCAGAATACCGCGCACCATGCCGCCGCTGAGCTGCCCTTCCCGGGCCAGCATGCCTTCCCGCTCGATAAAGGGCGCGGCGCCCAGCACCCGCTCGTCAACGATGATCCGGTCGCGAACTCCCTCCCATTCCTCGACCCGGCCGCCGTAACTGGTAATGCTGGCATGGGACACCATGCCGAGAATGCGATCACGCAGTTCCTTCTCGAAACCGTTCATGACCGACATCACCGTAATCAGGGCCATCACGCCCACGGCGATCCCGGCAACCGAGGTCATCGAGATGAAGGAGACAAAATGATTGCGGCGCTTGGCGCGAAGATAGCGCAGGCCGACAAATAACTCGTATGGTTTGAACATGGAGCGGGATTAAACCATAGCTGTTTCGGTTTTGACAGAAGCCGCCGCCCGGGCCTGCAGCGGACGGGTCAATTCAAGCCGCCGGGGCGACACCCTGGCACCCCAGGCCATCAATTCAACCCCGGCCTCTGAGGCCCCGGCCAGGGCATCGGCATAGGCCGGATCGATGGCCACTGCGGGTTCGACCACGGCCACATCCTCGCGTTGCACGCAGAAACACAGCACCGCCCGCTCCCCGGCCCGAACCGACTGGATCAGGTGAGCCAGATGCCGGGCCGCACGCCGGCTCACCGCATCGGGAAACAGGGCCAGACCATTGGCGGCAGCGGCGGTCACATTCTTGACCTCCACCCAGCAGCGTCCCTGCTCGCCCTCCAGCAGGATGTCGGTGCGCCCACCGGCCGGATGGGCAACCTCCCGGCGCAGATGGGGATAGCCGGCCAATGCCGGAATGCGCCCGGCGGCAATCGCTTCCGCCACCAGGGCATTGCTGCGCCCGGT
>NZ_SLKM01000261.1:0-8009 GCF_007134575.1 Natronospira sp. | reverse complement strand
GAGGTGGAGGCATTCTGTTCATGATCCGCATGCAGAATGAAGAGCAGGTCCAGCGCTTCCGCCGCTACCGGGTCGGGCGAATAGGCTTCCGCCGGGACCGAGAAGAACATGTGCAGCAGGTTGGAGCAGTAGCCCAGATGGTTCTGGGGATACATGAAGGGCTGACCGATGGAATGCTTGTAGGCCGCCGCCGCGATGGTCGGCATCTTGGCGATGATGCGGTGGGCAAACACATCACGCTGTTCCGGGTCCCGCATGGCATTCTGATCGTGATAGAAGGCGGACAGGGAGCCGACCACGCCGGTCATCATGGCCATGGGGTGGGCATCATAATGGAAGCCGTTGAAGAAGCGCAGCAGCGATTCATTCAGCATGGTGTGATAGAGAATGGACTGCTTGAAGCCCTCCAGTGTTTCCCGGCTGGGCAGTTCCCCGTACATGAGGAGGTAGGAGACCTCAAGGAAGCTGGACTGCTCCGCCAGCTGCTCAATGGGGTAGCCACGATAGAGGAGTTGGCCCTTCTCGCCATCGATATAGGTGATGGCGCTCTTGCAGCTGGCAGTGGAGGTGAAACCGGGGTCGTAGGTGAACACGCCTTGCTGACGATACAGCTGGCCAATGTCCACGGTGGCTGGCCCCAGGCTGCCTTCCCGGATGGGCAGATCAACGCTGTCCTCGTTGTCCGGCATGCCCAGCTTGCAGGTCTTCTCGCTCATGGTTCTCTCGCTCCTGTGGAATCCTGGTACCCGATCCTGGGCGCGGTCAGGCCGCCCGGCGTGCAGGCATTCAGCACGCAAACGCAAGAAGAAGGCGGCTTGCTGGTTCGAGCCCGGATCGATTGTCGGGTGCACGCATGGAGAAAGACGCAGAGGCGTCCAGTGTGCCACCCCCGCGACCCGGCCGAAATCGATGACGAAGGGGAACCACGTCGGCGGTGCGGAACCCTCGGGCGTCAGCGTCTGCGCGACTGGCGCGCAGGTCTCCCCGGGTCGGGCGCCCGATTATAGGGCAGATGAGCTGGGAATGACAGGCAGGAAGCAACCACCGGGCGGCTGGCGCCCGGTGGTCAAAAGGATCAGGCGGACTTGCGACCGTACTTGCGGCGGAACTTGTCCACGCGGCCGGCGGTGTCCATGATCTTCTGCTTGCCGGTGTAGAAGGGGTGGCAGGCGGAGCACACTTCGACCTGGAGGTCCTTGCCGAGCGTGGACCGGGTCTTGAAGGTGTTGCCGCAACTGCAAGTCACCGTCACTTCGTTGTATTCGGGATGGATATCCGCTTTCATGGCGTTGAAACCCTGGCTGAATCAGGGGCACAGACCGTTGTCGGCACCCGGAAAACTGGAAACGCGGCATTCTAAACCTCCCGACGTTCCGCCGCAAGGCCTGTGGCTATATACGGTCCCCGGGCGCTTAGCGTCACTAGCTTGAGTGGTGTTTGACTTATTGCGGGCAAGTCCACGGCAAGGCAGGGAAAATCCGGTTTTCCACAAAAGCTGTGGATAACTGTGTGGAAGAACTGGGTCAAACCGTCGCAAATGCCCGTGCGGGCAAGCCCTTCCTTATTTCGGTCACTAAATGGCCACCAGAAAAAACACTGATATTTCAGTCAGTTGACATTCCCGAGTGAATGCAGTCTGCACAGGCTGCGCAGGATCTTCAGGCCGCCGGAATGGACGATAAGGATGTGAATAAAATGCCAAGGCTGGACCTAATGGGCCCGCTCGGCCGTCACTTGCCAGCCCCCGCTGCCGTCCGGCTGAGCCTCCAGGTTCATGGGGTGGCAGCAAACCGGGCAGTCTTCCATCCATTGACCGGCTTCCGCATCCGCATCAATGAATATTTCCACCGCTTCCAGGCACCAGGGGCATTGCAGGCTGACGGTGGCGAACTTGCTGCTCATGGGCTTATGTCCCTTTCGGCAGAAAACGGGCCTGACATTCATTGAGCAAATCCAGACCCCGTTCACTGGGCCGCCAGTGCTCACCGGAGGCATCTGTCTCCATCAGGCCGTCGGCCGCCAAGGAGCGCAGACCCGGGCGGGCCAGATCGGGATCGAGCCCGGTTCGCTCCCGGAACAGCTCGAGACTGAAGCCGTCAACCAGACGCAGGGCATTGAGCATGAACTCGAACAAGCGGTTGTCGGTGGACAGGGCGTGGCGAGATACCTCGGCCCCCGCGCCCGCAGTCAGACTCATGAAGCGTTGTGGTACCCGGTGCTTGCGATAACGCCATATCTCGTGACCATCACTGACCTTGCCGTGGGCGCCGGCGCCAATGGCGAGATAGTCGCCGAACTGCCAGTAATTGAGGTTGTGCCGGCAGGCCGAGCCGGGGCGGGCCCAGGCGGAGATCTCGTAGCGCTCCAGGCCGGCGGACTTCATCCGCTCGCTGCAGGCCTGCAGCATGTCCCAGCGCTGATCTTCATCCGGCAGGGCCGGCGGCTGGCTGTGGAAGACGGTGTTGGGTTCAAGGGTGAGCTCATAATGGGACAGGTGGTCCGGCGCCAGTGCCAGGGCGGCTTCCAGGTCGGCCACCGCCGCCTCCGGGCTCTGTGCCGGCAAGCCGTACATCAGATCGAGATTCAACCGCTCGATACCGGCCGCGCGGGCGGCGTCTACCGCTTTCCGCGCCTGCTCGGCGGAATGGATTCGGCCGATGGCTTGCAGTTGCTGATCATTGAAGCTCTGCACACCGATGGACAGGCGATTGACCCCCACCTGGCGAAAATCGCGAAAGCGGGCGGCTTCGGCACTGCCCGGATTGGCTTCAAGGGTGATTTCCGCCGACTGCGCCAGACCGATTCGTCGGTCCACCGCTTCAAGCACGCTGCCGATCGCCTTGCCCGAAAACAGGCTGGGCGTGCCGCCGCCAATGAAAACACTCTCGATTCGCCGCCCACCGGCTCGGTCGGCCTCCAGGCCAAGGTCCGCTTCAAGTGCCGCGACATAGTCCGCTTCCGGCACCGGGCCGCTCAAGGCGTGGGAATTGAAATCGCAATAGGGACATTTGCGCTCACACCAGGGCAGGTGAATGTAGAGGCCCAGGGGCGGATTGAAAGGCGCCGTCATATCGTTGGCACGCTGGGGGGCAGAAATATTACTCATTCAGTTTCGCTGCGCAGCAGGCGCTGAAGCAGGGCCAGGGCCTGGCCCCGGTGGCTGAGCCGGTTCTTTTCCGCCGCCGGCAGCTCCGCCGCGGTGCGATCCTCGCCGTCGGGGAGAAAGACCGGATCATAGCCGAAGCCACCATCCCCCCGCGGCTGCTCGATGATTCGCCCCTGCCATTCCGCCTGGGCAATCAGCGGCAGCGGGTCGTTCACATCTCGGAGCAGGGCCATCACGCAGACAAATCGTGCCTGTCGGCCATCGGCGGGGACCCCGTCCAGGGCCTGGAGCAGCCGCTGGACATTGTCGCTGTCGCTGGCATCGGGGCCAGCATAGCGGGCGGAACGGACGCCGGGCGCGCCGTCCAGGCAATCCACGCACAGCCCGGAGTCATCGGCGAGCGCCGGTCGACCACTGTAGGCGGTGGCATTGCGCGCCTTGATCAGGGCGTTTTCCAGGAAGGTAGCGGCGGTCTCGTCGGCCTCGGGTGTCTGAAAGTCCGATTGCGCCATGACCTGGATGCCGAAGCCTTCCAGCATCCCCTTCAGCTCACCCAGTTTGCCCTGATTGTTGCTGGCCAGGACCAGTTCACGAATCGCCATGAAAAACCTCGTCCACCCTTGCTTGTCAGGAGGCCTGTTCCAGCGCCTGGCGCTGGTGTTCCTGCAGTTCTCGAATCCCCTTGTCGGCCAGGTCGAGCATGGCGTCCAGCTCGCCGCGGCGAAAGGCGTGGCCTTCGGCCGTGCCCTGCACTTCGATGAAGGCACCGGCCTCGTTCATGACCACATTGAGATCGGTTTCCGCGCCGGAATCTTCCGGGTAGTCCAGGTCCAGCACCGGGTGGCCGTCAACGATGCCGGTGGATACGGCGGCAACCTGGCCGTGCATGGGGTTTCGCTTCAGCGCCCCGTTTTCCAGCAGTGTGTTGACGGCGTCTTTCAATGCCACCCAGGCGCCTGTTATGGCGGCGGTACGGGTGCCACCATCGGCCTGCAGCACATCGCAGTCGAGGATGATGGCCCGCTCACCCAGGGCCTCCAGGTCCATGACCGCCCGCAGGGAACGCCCGATCAGGCGCTGAATCTCCAGGGTGCGCCCGCCCTGCTTGCCACGGGCCGCCTCCCGGTCACTGCGGCTGCCGGTGGCGCGGGGCAGCATGCCGTACTCAGCGGTGACCCAGCCGCGACCGCTGCCCCGGAGAAAGCCCGGAACCCGCTCGCTGACACTGGCGGTGCAGATGACCTGCGTGTTACCGAATGTGGACAGTACCGAGCCTTCGGCGTGCATGGTGAAATGGCGTGTCAGACTGATGGGCCTGAGCTGATCGGCTGTGCGGCCGTCATGTCGCATTGACTACTCCTGGTGATTGCGTGTGTCCATTACGTTGATGCTTCACGTGCTTATTCGCCGTGCCAGCGCACAGCGACGGCGGTGATATTGTCGCTTTCCGGGGCCGCGTTGGCTTCCGCCTCCGCTGCCAATTCGTTCAGGCAGGCATCCAGATCCTCCGCCGCGCACAGGCGGTCGGCGACCATCTCCATGTCCAGCGCCCCCCAGAAGCCGTCACTGCAGAGCAGCACCACATCCTGGGGCCTGAGCCGCAGGCGGCGCCTCAGTCGCAAGGCCGGTTCCCCTTCGGGGCCGCCCAGGCAGGAGTCCACCAGATGACGCATGGGGTGGGCCTGGGCTTCTTCATCGCTGATCTGCCCCCGGGTCAGCAGTTCGTCAACCACGCTATGGTCCCGGCTGCGTCTGCGGATCCGGCCGTCCCGGAACAGATAGGCGCGGCTGTCCCCGGCGTGCACCCAGCGCACCGTGTCGCGACTGAGCAGGGCCAATACGCCGGTGGTCCGCGGGGCCTGATCAATGCTGAGGCCCGCGGCCAGCTCTTCCACCTTGCGATGGGCCCGGTGCATGGCGTTCTCCAGAAACTTGACCGGTGCACGCACCAGTTTCCCGGAAGACTTGAATGCCGCTGTCCAGGCGCGCACGGCCGTTTCGGCCGCCAGGGCGCCGTCCTGGTGGCCGCCCATGCCGTCGGCCACGCCCAGCATGACCGCCCGGTCACCCACCATCAGGGTGTAGCGGTCCTGATTGCTCTTGCGATGCCCGGTTCGGGTCACATCGGCGGTCTCGATTTCCAAGGACATTGCCCTTTCTGCTGATACTGGCCGCAGGCCCCGGATCCATCAGGCCACTCCGCCCCGGCGGAGCGCATGGTCTGGCCGCCCGCGCTGGCGTATAATGCCCGGTTTCTCCACGAAATTGCCTATTGTATCAAGCCCGCCGCGCCGGGCTGTTACGTTCGGTGCCCAGGGGGCCTGTCCATGCTCAACAGTATGACCGGTTTTGCGCGCAGCGAAACCCGCAGTGACGCGGGTTTCCTGGTATGGGAGCTGCGCAGCGTCAATCATCGCTACCTGGAAACCAGCTTTCGCCTGCCGGAGGCGCTACGGGCTGCGGAGGGGGAGTTCCGCAAGCAAGTGGAAGCGGCCCTTGCCCGTGGCAAGCTGGATGCGGTCTTGCGCCTGGAGACGGGTGAAGCCGAGACTGCCGGTCTGGAGCTGGATACGGCGGTTGCGGACGATCTGACCCGGGCGGTGGCGGCCATGGCCGAGCGCCTGCCAACGGCCCGCCCCCCCAGTCTGGGGGAATTGCTCAAGTGGCCGGGCCTGGTACGACGGCCGAGCCCGGATCCCGAGGGCTTGAGCCGTGATGCCCAGACGGGCCTTGCCGCCGCCCTGGAGGAGCTCAAGGCCTACCGCGCCCGGGAAGGCGCTCGCACCGCCGAGATGCTGGAAAGCCGCTGTCAGGTGGTGGAGGCCCAGGTGGATCGGGCGCGTGAACGGGTGCCGGCGGTGCTGGCCGGGCTGCGGGAACGCTACCGTCGCCGCCTGGAGACCCTGGACATCGAGGCCGATGAGCAGCGACTGGAACAGGAGCTGGCACTGGTGGCGCAGAAACTGGACGTGGACGAAGAGCTGGATCGGCTTGGCAGTCACGTGGCCGAGTTGCGCGAGGCCATGCAACGCAGCGAGCCGGTGGGCCGGCGTCTGGACTTTCTGATGCAGGAATTCAACCGGGAGGCCAACACCCTGGCCTCCAAGAGTCAGGATAGCGAAGCCACGGCGGCAGCGGTGGAGATGAAGGTCGCCATCGAGCAGATGCGTGAGCAAATTCAGAATGTGGAGTGAACGCGGGCATGGCTAGGGGCAATCTCTGGGTAGTGAGCGCCCCCTCGGGGGCGGGCAAGACCTCCTTGGTGCGGGCGCTGATGGACCGCGAAGCCGGGCTGCGTTTTTCCATTTCCTACACCACCCGCCCGCCGCGGGAAGGGGAAGTGGATGGTGAGGACTACTGCTTTGTTGACGAGGCCCGATTCCGGGAGATGATCGAGGGCGGTGAATTTCTGGAGCATGCCCAGGTCTTCGGCAATCGCTATGGCACCGCCCGCGCCCAGGTGGAGCGTGAGCTGGAGAGTGGTTGCAGCGTCCTGCTGGAGATCGACTGGCAGGGTGCGGAGCAGGTCCGGCGCATGATGCCCGAAGCTCGTAGCATTTTTATCCTGCCGCCGTCCCGCGAAGAGCTGGAAAGTCGGCTGCGGGGACGCGGGACTGACAGCGATGCGGTTATCGAACGGCGTCTGCGCGAGGCTCATGCCGAATTATTGCAATGGTCGAATTTCGATTATGCGATCATCAACGATGATTTTGATCGTGCCCTGCAAGACCTGCGCGGCCTGATTCATGGCCGTGGGGAGGGTCTGGAGGCGGATCGTGAGGCCGTGCGGTCGCTGGCCGACCGCCTGCTGGCGGACACGCCAGCCTGAATCCGGGCGGCCGCCGCGCCGCCCATCTGTCGCGGCAGACTTGGTTTCATCCGGGACTGCCCTAAACTTTTAGTGTAGACACAGAGTCTTAGCATCATGGATGCTTGGATTGACCTGAGGGCTCTGACAATCAGCCGAGAGAAGAGGACGACATGGCTCGAGTAACCATTGAAGATTGTATTGAGAAGTGCAGCAACCAATTCGAACTGGTGCTGCTGGCCACCAAGCGTGCCCGTCAGCTGGAGCGGGGCGCCGATGCCCTGTTGCCGTTGGAAAATGACAAGCCCACGGTAGTCGCCCTGCGCGAGATTGCCGACGGCCTGGTGGATCGGGAAATGCTGGAAGAGCAGGAAGCCCGCGAGGCCAGTGAGGCCATGGCCGCCGAAGCCGCCGCAGCCGCCGAGGAAGCCAGTGAGGCGGCAGCCAAGCAGGGGGACCAGGACGCCAGTCACTGATCCATCTGCCGACAGGAGTGCCGGAATGAGTGATGCCGCCGCCAAATATGTCTCGAGTCGCCGGGCTCGGCGGGCGGTGGGCATCGACGATCTGCTGGGCCGCCTGCGAAGCTATCTGCCCGAGGATCAGGTGGAAACGGTGGAGCAGGCCTTCCAGTTCGGTGCCGAGGCCCATGAGGGGCAGCGGCGCCTGACCGGCGAGCCTTATATCTCCCATCCGGTGGCGGTGGCGGGGATTCTGTCCGAACTGCGGATGGACTATAAGACCCTGATCGCCGCCATTCTCCACGACGTCATCGAGGATACCCCCACCGCCAAGGAAGAAATCGCCGAGCGATTCGGTGAGGACGTGGCCCAGTTGGTGGATGGGGTCAGCAAACTGACCCAGATCCGTTTCCGCTCCAAGGCCGAGGCGCAGGCGGAGAATTTCCGCAAGATGCTCCTGGCCATGGTGGAGGATATCCGCGTCATTCTGGTCAAGCTGGCCGACCGCCTCCACAACATGCGCACCCTGGGCGTCATGCCGCCGGCCAAGCGTCGCCGCATCGCCCGGGAAACGCTGGAAATCTATGCCCCCATTGCCGGGCGACTGGGCATCAATGCCATCCGCCTGGAACTG
>NZ_SLKM01000093.1:0-8035 GCF_007134575.1 Natronospira sp. | reverse complement strand
TTGCCCGCCGGGGACAGTGCGCAGCCGGCCAGTCCGGCCGATGAGGCCTTTGACGCCCTGGTTGCCCTGGGGTACAAGCCCCGGGAGGCCTCCCGCATGGTCGCCGGCGTGGACCACAAGGACCTCAACAGCGAGGAAATCATCCGCCAGGCCCTCAGAGGCCTGGGGAGAGGATAAGCCATGAGTGAGCAGGACCGCCTGATCAGTGCCGAGAACCGGGGCGAGGACGAGCGCTTTGATCGTGCCATTCGTCCCCGTCGGTTGGCCGACTATCGCGGCCAGCCGGAAGTCCGTGAGCAAATGGAAATCTTCATCGAGGCGGCGCGCAAGCGGGGCGAAGCCCTGGATCACACGCTGATATTCGGTCCCCCCGGCCTGGGCAAGACCACCCTGGCCCACATCATTGCCGAGGAACTGGAAGCCAATCTGCGCCAGACCTCGGGGCCGGTGCTGGAACGCCCCGGCGACCTGGCCGCCATTCTGACCAATCTCGAGCCGGGGGACGTGCTGTTCGTGGATGAGATCCACCGCCTGAGTCCGGTGGTGGAAGAAGTGCTGTATCCGGCCATGGAAGACTTTCAGCTGGATATCGTGATCGGTGAGGGGCCGGCGGCGCGTTCCATCAAACTGGATCTGCCCCCCTTTACCCTGGTGGGAGCCACTACCCGTGCCGGCCTCTTGACCTCGCCCCTGCGGGCCCGGTTCGGGATTGTCCAGCGCCTGGAGTTCTATGACGAGGCGGATCTCGCCTTCATCGTCAATCGCTCGGCGGATATCCTCAATCTGCCGGTGGAGGAGGCCGGGGCCCGTCAGATCGCCCGGCGGTCTCGTGGTACGCCACGGGTTGCCAATCGATTGCTGCGGCGGGTCAGGGATTATGCCGAGGTGCGTGCCAGTGGCACGGTTACCGAGACGGTGGCAAACCAGGCCATGGACATGCTCAAGGTGGATCCCAATGGTTTTGATCTGATGGATCGCAAGTTGATGCTCGCCATCATTGAGAAGTTTGATGGCGGCCCCGTAGGGGTGGACAGCCTGGCAGCCGCCATCGGTGAGGAGCGCGGCACCATCGAGGATGTCATCGAGCCCTACCTGATCCAGCAGGGCTTCATGAAACGCACTGCCCGTGGCCGCGTGGCCACTTCCTCGGCCTGGTTGCATTTCGGCATGAAACCGCCGGGGTACCGGCCTGGGGAAGGGGAACCGGGCCTGTTCGATTGAGTCAGAGTGTCTGGGGGATGTCGGGCCTGGAGTCCATTCAGGTGCAATTCGTGATGTCGGGGAAGGACATTGTCTGATCTATTCGAGTGGCCCGTGCGGGTCTATTACGAAGACACCGATGTGGGTGGCGTTGTCTATTACGCCAATTATCTGCGTTTCATGGAGCGCGCGCGCACCGAGTGGCTGCGTCAGCTTGGCTTCGAGCAGGACGAGCTGATCCGCGACGACGGCGTGCTCTTTGCGGTTGCCGCTGCCGAGGTGCGTTACCGTGCCCCGGCCCGTTTCAATGACCTGCTCCACGTCACCGCGGCGGTGACCGAGCAGCGTCGCTCCCGAATCATTTTTGAGCAGAAAGTCTATCGTCCCGCCGATGGGGCCCATCTCACCGATGGCATCATTACCGTGGCCTGTCTGGATGCCGAGCGTTTCCGGCCGCGCCCCCTTCCCGATTCCATGCAGAGGATTCTGTTCGCATGACCGAACAAGACATGTCCATTTTGGCATTGATCGCCGAAGCCAGTCTGCTCGTCCAGCTCGTCATGCTGATTCTGGTTCTGGCCTCGGTGGCTTCCTGGGCAGTGATGTTTCGCAAGCATCGCATGCTGAGAGAGGCGGAGGAGGCGGCCGAGCGCTTCGAACAGAATTTCTGGGCCGGTGGTGACGTCAGTGAGTTGTATCGGGAGCTGGCGGAGCAGCCGGAAGAATCCCAGGGTATGGAGGCCATTTTTGAATCGGGTTTTGCGGAATTCGTGGACGGTCAGAAGCGCAAGGGCAGAAGCGCCGACGATGTGGTGGAAAGCGCCCGCCGCAGCATGCGGATTGTCCACATCCGGGAAATCGACCGCCTGGAAGCCAATCTCGCCTTTCTGGCGACGGTGGGTTCCACCAGTCCCTATATCGGTCTGTTCGGGACCGTCTGGGGGATCATGAATTCCTTTCGGGCCCTTGGGACCGTGCAGCAGGCCACCCTGTCCATGGTCGCGCCGGGTATTGCCGAAGCCCTGATTGCCACCGCCATGGGGCTGTTTGCCGCCATTCCCGCGGTGATTGGCTATAACCGTTATGCCGACAAGGTGGAACGGTTGGAGGTGCGTTTCGACACCTTCGTCGAGGAATTCTGCAGCATCCTGGAACGCAACGCGCATTCGGAGCAGTAGGCAATGGTAGCGGGCAAGCGCAAGAAACGTCGCATGATGGGGGAGATCAATGTGGTCCCCTATATCGATGTGATGCTGGTGTTGCTGATCATCTTCATGGTCACCGCGCCCCTGCTGATTCAGGGGGTGGATGTGGACCTGCCCGCCCTGGATGCCGAGCCCATTGATGCGGATCAGCTGCAGGAAAGCCGGCCCATTACCCTGACCGTTGACCGGGACGGGCAGTATTTTCTCAGCATCGGCGATCAGGACGACCGGCAGGTCAGCGAGGACGAGCTTCAGGCGCTTGTGAGCGAGGCGCTGAACGAACGACCCGATAGTCCAGTCTATGTCCGAGGGGACCGCAATGTTGACTACGGGCGGGTGATGGAAGCCATGACGAGTTTGAGGGCCGCCGGAGCGCCGGGGGTGGGGCTGATTACCGAGCCGCCCGCGAGGCCTGCGGGAGCTGAAGGCGCGTGAATCGCCGAAGGCAACAGGAAGACTGGAAGTGGCCTCTGGTGATCTCGGCCACCCTGCATGTCCTGCTGGGAAGCACCCTGCTGATCAGCCTCGAGCGTGATCGCCCCATCGAGGACGCGGCGGACGAGGCACCGGGGGAGATCATCCAGGCCACCAGTATCGATGCCGAAAGCCTGGATGCGGCGCGGCAGGAACTGATCGAGCGCGAACGCCAGCGCGAGGAGGCAGCGCGCCGCGCGGCAGAGGAAGCCGAGCGCCGGGCTCGCGAGGAAGAAGCGGCCCGTGCCGCCGCCGAGGAGCAGCGTCGACGCGAAGCGGCCGAGGCGGAACGGCGGCGGCAGGAAGAAGAGCGCCGTCAAGCCGAGGAGGCGGAAGCGCGACGGCAGGCGGAAGCGGAGGAGCGTCGGCGGGCAGAGGAAGAGGCCCGCCGCCAGGCCGAAGAGGAGGAGCGCCGGCGGGCAGAGGAAGAAGCCCGTCGCCAGGCGGAAGAGGAAGAGCGCCGACGGGCTGAAGAAGAAGCTCGGCGTCAGGCGGAAGAGGAAGAGCGCCGCCGGCGGGAGGCTGAGGAGGCCATGCAGCGGGCAGCCGAGGAAGAGGCCCGGGCCCGTCGCGAGGCCGAGCGGCAGCGGCGGATCCAGAGCCTGCGGGCCCAATATACGGCCCAGATTCGTGCCCATGTGGAGCGCCACTGGATTCGGCCCGGCGAGGTGCCGGATGATCTGGCCTGCGAGGTCGTCGCCCAGCAGATTCCCGGTGGCGAGGTAGTGGAGGTTCAGGTGCGAGACTGCAATGCACCGGCCGCGGTGGTTCGGTCCATTGAATCGGCCGTGTTTCGCTCTTCGCCCTTGCCGCCGCCACCGGAAGAAGAGGCCTTCGCCAGGACCATCGTATTTACCTTTAGAGGGGATGCACAGTGAAGCAAGCAAATCACTATCGGCGGGCAGGCTGGCTGATTCTGCTGCTGTGGCTGTTCGCCCCGGCCGTCTGGGCCGATGAGGTGCTGCGGGTGGATATCACCAGTGGTGTGGATGCTGCCGAGCCGGTGGCCGTGGTGCCCTTTGCCTGGGAAGCAGACGGCGAGGCGGGGCAGGACGTGGCCGCCATCATTGCCGCCAATCTGGAACGCAGTGGTCGCTTTCGCCCCCTGAGCCGGGACGAGCTGCCCGCCCGTCCCGGCATCGAAGGCCGCCCTTCCTTCAGTGAATGGCGTGAAGCGGAGGCCGATAATCTGATCGTGGGCGAGGTGCGCCAGTCCGGTGATCGCCTGGATATTCGTTTCCGCGTCTACGATGTCCACCGCGGCGAGCAGGTGCTGGGCTACAGTCTGCCGGCGAGGGCCGACCGCCTGCGACGGGCTGCCCACCAGATCAGCGACATGATCTACGAGCGGCTGACCGGTGACCCCGGTGCCTTCAATACCCGACTGGCCTATGTCCAGGTCGAGCGGCGCAATGGCCGGGAGCGCTTTCATCTGGTGGTGGCGGATTCTGACGGCGAGAACCCTCGCCAGATCATGAGTTCTTCCCATCCCATCATGTCACCGGCCTGGTCTCCCGATGGCGAGCGCCTGGCCTATGTCTCTTTCGAGAACCGCCGTTCCGAGATCTTCGTGCAGGAATTGCGGACCGGGCAGCGTCAGTCCGTCTCCGCCCGGGACGGCATCAATGGTGCGCCGGCCTTCTCCCCGGATGGCAAACGGCTGGCCATGACCCTGTCGGTGGGAGATGGCGGGCCGGATATCCATGTGCTCGATCTGGAGAGCGGTGAATTCACCCGTGTCACCCGCAGCCGGGCGATTGATACCGAACCCGCCTGGTTCCCGGACGGTGACCGTCTTGCCTTTACCTCGGACCGTGGGGGTGCGCCCCAGATTTACAGCGTGGGGGTGGATGGTGGGCAGTTACGGCGTTTGACCTTTGATGGCAACTATAATGCCCGCCCCATGGTCTCACCCGATGGTCGACGGCTGGCCATGATCCATCGCGGTGCGCAACCCGGGTTTCGGATTGCAGTCCAGGATATGGAACGTCGCGGTCTGACCGTGCTGGGAGAAGGCAACAGTGATGAATCTCCCAGTTTTGCCCCCAATGGCGCCATGATCATTTATGCCTCGCGCAGCAATGGGCAGGGCGTCCTGTCCGCCGTGTCCACGGACGGCCGGGTACGCCAGCGTCTGGGCAGCGGTGAAAGCAATGTCCGCGAGCCTGCCTGGTCGCCACGCCTGGATGCCGTCGACCGGGGTGCGCTGCGAGGAAACTGACAGCCTGGCTTTTCAAAAATTTGATTGCAGGGGAGTAGTTCCATGAACGGGAATGAAGGTATCACCTTGAAGCTTGTCACTGCCTTGTCGGCGGCCCTGGTTCTGGCCGCCTGTACCGGCACTCAGGAGATCGTCGATGAGGAGGCCGCCGACGAGGCGGACCGCCGCGCTGCTCAGGAAAGAGAATCGGCGGAGATCGATGGTCTGCGGGATGATGAATTTGCCGAGTTCCAGGCCCTGGACGACCCGGATAGCCCGCTGTCCGAGCGGGTCATCTACTTCGATTTCGACCGTTACGAGGTCAAATCCGAGTACCGGGAACTGGTTCGGGAACACGCCCGCTACCTGCGTGACAGGCCCGATCTGCGGGTCCGTCTGGAAGGTCATACGGACGAACGCGGCTCACGAGAGTACAATATCGGTTTGGGAGACCGACGGGCCCAGGCCGTCCGGCGCATGCTCGTGCTCCATGGGGTATCCGAGGACCAGATCCGGACCGTGAGTTACGGTGAGGAGCGGCCGGCCATCCCGGAGAGCAATGAGGATGCCTGGGCCGCTAACCGTCGGGTGGAAATCGACTATATCCGGTGATGCCAATGTCTTTTCGAAACAGCCTGATTCCACTGGCCCTGGGCAGCATCCTACTGCTGCCGGGCTGTGCCGCCCTGGATGCCCAGGACGACGAAACCGCCGAGCGACTTGATCAACTGGAAGACCGTCTCGCCCAGATCGAGCGCCTGGTGGACAGTGACAGCCTTATTGATCTTGCCGCCAGCCTGGAGGAAATCCAGTCGGAACTTCGCGGCCTGCGTGGTGATGTGGAACTGCTTCAACACCAGCAGGAGGGCATCCAGGAGCGCCAGCGGGAAACCTACCTGGACCTGGACCGGCGGCTTCGGCGCCTGGAAGTCGGGGGTGCACCGACGGGCACACCCGACCTTCAGGAAGACGAACTGGCAGGACTGGATGCCGGTGAGGAAAGGGGCGCGGCGGATCCAGCCGAGGCCTACCAGGCGGCCTTCGAGCTTCTCCGGGAGGGGCGCTACGACGCCGCCGGCGAGGCCTTTGACGCCTTCCTGGCAGACCACGCCGACAGCGATCTCGGCGCCAATGCCCGCTATTGGCTGGGAGAGGTTCATTACGTCACTCGGGATTTCGAGCAGGCCAGCGAAGAATTTCGGCGTGTCCTGGATGATTATCCGGGCTCCAACAAGGAGGCGGACGCCGCTCTGAAGCTGGGTTTTGCCTATTACGAGCTGGAGCAATGGGATCAGGCGCGGGACATGCTTGAAGAAGTCCGCCGCTCCCATCCGGATACCTCGGCCGCCCGTCTGGCGGGGAACCGCCTCAATCGCATGGCCGATGAAGGCCGCTGAGTGAGCGCTCCATGACGGTAGAGGTTCCGCTCAAGCCGATGTCTTCCCGTGATTCTGCAGGGTCGCGGGTGAACCGGGTGCGCATTACCGAGATATTCCATTCTCTTCAGGGAGAATCGCGAACGGTGGGCTTGCCCACCGTTTTCGTGCGTCTGACCGGCTGCCCGCTGCGCTGCGTATACTGCGATACCGAATATGCCTTCCATGGCGGAGAGTGGCGAGAGATCGACGACATCTGCCGGGAGGTCGCCAGCTACCAGGCCCGCCATGTCACGGTGACCGGGGGCGAACCCCTGGCCCAGTTCAACGCCGATCGGCTGATCCACGCCCTTGCCGATGGCGGGCAGGAAGTCTCGGTGGAAACCAGCGGCGCAATGGACATCAGTGTCCTGGATGATCGCATTGTTCGGGTGATGGATATCAAGACTCCCGGCTCCGGTGAGGTGGATCGGAATCGTTGGGAGAATCTGGACCAGTTGCGCCCCACTGATCAGCTCAAGTTCGTGATTTGCAACCGGGCCGACTATGAGTGGAGCCGGGACCTGTTGCGGCGAGAGTCACTGCAGGATCGCTGCGAAGTCCTTTTCTCGCCGGAGCACCAGGGTCTCAAGCCCGCCCAGCTGGCGGAATGGATACTGGAAGACCGCCTCCCGGTGCGGTTTCAGCTGCAATTGCACAAGTACCTCTGGGGCGACGTCCCCGGTCGCTGACAGAGCCTAGCCAGATTATGCCGATTTCAAATGACGACACGCCGAAGGCCGTCGTGCTCCTCTCGGGCGGCCTGGATTCAGCCACCGTGCTGGCCATGGCCAGGGACGAGGGCTACGAGTGTCATGCAATCAGTTTCCGCTATGGCCAGCGCCATGATGCAGAATTGCAGGCGGCCGAGCGTGTAGCCGAGTCCCTGGGGGCCGCCAGCCATCGGACTGTGGGGCTGGACCTGGGTAGCCTGGGTGGCTCCGCGTTGACCGATGCCAGTCTGGCGGTGCCCGAGACCCCGGGTGAGGGGATCCCGGTGACCTATGTACCGGCCCGCAACACGGTCTTCCTCTCCATTGCCATGGGCCTGGCCGAAGTCATTGAAGCCGCTGCCATTTATATCGGTGTCAATGCGGTGGATTACAGTGGTTATCCTGATTGTCGGCCGGCATTCATCGAGCGGTTCCAGGCATTATCCGATGTGGCGACACGCCAGGGTCTGGAAGGTCGGGGACCGAGTATTCGCACCCCGCTGATCGATTTGCCCAAGTCCGAGATTATTCGGCGTGGTCTGGCGCTCGGTGTGGACTATGGCCTGACCGTGAGTTGCTATCAGGCCGATGAGGCGGGCAGGGCCTGTGGCCGCTGCGACGCCTGCCGTTTCCGCCGCCAGGGCTTTGAAGAAGCCGGGGTCGGGGATCCCACCCACTACCGACAGTGAGTGGCAGGGAAGTTTTCTCTCTCTCAGAGCTTCCAACATGTGTGCAATGCCGCTATAATGGCGGGCTTTCCGGGTCGTTAGCTCAGTTGGTAGAGCATCGGACTTTTAATCCGCTGGTCGCTGGTTCGAATCCAGCACG
>NZ_SLKM01000137.1:0-8042 GCF_007134575.1 Natronospira sp. | reverse complement strand
GGTGACGGGTTACGTTCCGGTCCTGGTGCCGCTGGCCTTGCTCAGGGACGTCGTAGACCCATCCCTGGGGACTCTGCACGCGACGTCCTGTCGCTCACAGCCCTGAGCAAGGCCAGCGGCACCAGGGCCTACTCTGGGGGAGTGTCACCTTTGAAATGCCGAAGTCAAATTTTGTTCAGCCCGTGACGGGAGAGGCATTAGCCAGTTCGAAACCACTCTGTCCAAATCCCGAATTCGTTTTCCGCAGGCACAGGGCAGGTGAGAACGAGCCTAAATCACGCTGACACCGAACAGGTAGGGGTGCAGCCACAGCAGGGCCATGTACACCACAAAGGCCACCACCACCGTCAGGAGGTCCCACGGCCAGGGCCGGGGGACCGGGGACTGCCAGTCGCGGCGGCCGCCGCGAAAGAAGATGGCGTAGAGGGCATAGGCGCCGAGCCCGCCAAACAGTAACACCGCTGCCAGGTGCCCGGCCACCAGCAAATGGGCCGCCGACCAGAACACAACGCCCCAGAGCATGGGGTTCTGAACCAGTCGGTGCAGATTATTGGGGACGTACGCCGCACTCACAAAAAACACCGACAGCCCCATGAGCAACGGCGCCAGCTCCCGACCGTAGGTGATCTGCCCCCAGAGGGGAACATATTCCGCCTCGCGCAAACCCACCGCCAGCATGATGACGGCGATGACAATCACCAGAGTAAACAGGGCCAGATAGCGCGCCTCGCTCCCCAAACGCTCCACCAAACCGGCCCGCAGGCCCGGAAAGGCCGGCATCAGATGGATAGCGAGGAACAAGAGGAGACCGATTAGCAGTAAGATCATGGCTGGGTTTCCGTGTTTGGTGATATACCCAAGTGTAGTGCAGTATTGCTGTCCAGTGTTTGCAAGCCCTGAAAGGGAGGGGAATCAATGAAACGCCTGATCTTGCTGGCGGCGCTGGTAGCGCTGCCTTTTGCGGCGCTAGCCGATGACGAGCGACTGCCGCTGGAACATTTTGTGCAACTGCCCGAGTACAACGAAGTCTCTCTGTCGCCGGACGGCCGTCACCTGGCCATCACTGCCCCAGTTGACGACCAGACGGGTGTCGTCATCCTTGATATCAGCGATCCGGAGTCTGTCTCTATCGCGGGTGGTTTCCAGCTTTCCGCAAATGAACACGCAAGCAATGTGGTCTGGGCCAACAATGAGCGGATACTGTTCGGAACCAACCGACAGGAAGGGCGGCTTGCCCAGCCCCGACCCACTGGGCGAATCTATGGCGTCAACGTGGACGGCAGCCGATCACGCATGCTGTATGGCACGGATCCGGGCAGCAGGGTCTTTCGCATGGGAACCGTGCTGTCGACGCTACCTGATGAAGAGCATCGTGTTCTGATTCTGACCCGGGCACATGACTCCGATCGCCCCACCGCCCAACGGCTCCATATCCATACCGGCAGCACGCGGCGGGTTGCCATCAGCCCCATCCCCTTTGGCTCTCTGGTGGCAGACCAACAGGGGCGGGTCAGACTCGCCTTTGGCCCAGACGAAGATGGTCAGGCAACTTTCGCCTACCGAGATGATCATGGTGAGGAATGGCAGGACTTCGATCTGGATTTCGACCAACGCTGGCTCAACTTCCATGGCTTCGATGGCAGCGGCGAGCACATCTACTTTAGCTCAAGGGAAACCGGGCGCATGGGGCTCTACCGAATCCGGGTGGAAGATCAGTCCGTTGAGACACTGATCGAATCAGACACGGTCGAGATCAACCGCGTGCTCTGGAGCGAGGACCGGAGTCGAGTCATTGGGGCCATCAAGCGGGACGGCAAACCGGAGATGGTATTCATTGACCCGGATCAGCCCACCGCCATCCTTCAGCGACAGATCTCCGCGGCCTTCCCGGATGAATTCTCGCGCATCGTCAGTTTTTCACAAGATACCGACCTGGCTATCGTGGTTGCCGAGTCCGATATCACAGCCGCCGGGTACTACCTCTTCGATACCGATAATCTGGCGGCCAGCTTCCTTCTCAGCAATTTCCGTGAGCTGGATCCCCAGCGCTTGTATCGTACCGAACCCATCCAAGTGGAATCCCGCGATGGCCTGGAACTCCATGGCTATCTCACCACGCCGGCGGGAGAAGGTCCGCACCCTACCGTTGTGGTAGTCCATGGCGGGCCCCATGGCATTCGCGATGAGTGGACTTTCAACCCCGAGATTCAGCTGCTGGCCCACCATGGTTACGCCGTGCTGTCGGTGAATTTCCGTGGCTCCGGCGGCTATGGCCATGAATTCGAAACCATGGGCTATCGCAACTGGGGCACAACCATGCAGGACGATGTCACCGACGCCACCCTGTGGGCGATTGAGGAAGGCCATGCCGACCCGGATCGGGTCTGCATCATGGGCGGCAGCTACGGCGGCTACTCCACACTCATGGGCCTGATCCGGGAACCGGAGCTCTATGCCTGCGGGGTATCGGTAGTGGGTGTCTACGACCTGCCTTTGATGTTTGAGGAAGGGGACGTCACCGAAAGCAGCCAGGGCATTCGCACCCTGGAGCGTTATCTGGGGACGGATGAGGAAGATCTCATCGCCCGCTCTCCTGCCCGCCAGGTGGAGAAGATCGAGGCCCCCCTGTACATCTCCCACGGCGGCCAGGATGTGCGCGCCCACATCAGTCACTACAACTTCCTGAAGGAACAACTGGACGAGGCGGGGATAGAATATGAGAGCCGACTTTTCCCCGAGGAAGGGCATGGATATTACAAGGTCGAGAACCGCAAACTTTATTACGGGGACGTCCTTGATTTCCTCAAGCGTCACATAGGCGAGTAGGGCGTTAGCTGATAAGCGCTTCGGCGGGGCCCATCCAGCGATGGGTCCCGCCTTTTTGATCCTCCGGTCAGCGGCCGCTGAAGTCGTAACGAATGGACAGGCGTCCGTCGGTGGCACTGCCGGCCGTATCCACATCCAGTGCCAGCCTGAAGCCGGCCCCAAGCCACTGGGCAAGCCCTGCCCCGGCAGTAAACTCGTCATGAATGCCGCCAAGCTGACGTCGCCCCAACCTGAAATTGGCCTCCAGCTCACGCCATGGCCGATAGCGCAGCGCCAGACCAATCACGGCGCCCTCATCGACCCGCGATACAAATTCGTGACTGGCATCGGCCGCATCCTGGCGGTAGCGAAGCTGAGTTTCCAGCCTTTCATATCCTCCCAGCAGATTGAGGTCCAGACCCTTGGCCAGGGGCCGGCGATAAGCGAGGTAGATGTAACCACGGTCCAGATCGATTTCGCCCAGGCTGGCGCTGCCCTCTGAACTGGACAACTCGCCGTCAGATTGGGCGAATCCACCCAACATGAACCAGGGGCCATCCAGGCGGGTCATGCCTTCAAAGGCATAGCCACTCCGGTCCTCGCCACCAAGGGAATCCAAAGAAATGGCATCACGGGTTGATGTCTGCTGCCAGAATCCCGCCTTGAAATAATCGTAGACGGGTGATTGCTGCGCACTGGCCGGCATGGCTACGAGCAGCAGGCAATACAAGAGCAAGCGATGACGATGATTGCTCATGACACGGCCTCCCGGCCACCGGCAATGGCATGATGGGTCGTCAAGCCATCCACACGGTCTTGATGTTGACGAACTCCCGGAGGCCGAAAGCGCCAAGCTCCCGGCCATATCCGGATCGCTTGATGCCTCCAAATGGCATGCGCGGATCACTTTCGGTCATGGTATTGATATAGGCCCCGCCACTGGCCAGTCGCCGCGCAAGGTCTTCACCACGCCCCAGTTCGCGGGTCCAGACACTGCCGCCCAGACCATAGGGACTGCCGTTAGCCACCGCCAGAGCCTCCTGATCATTACGGACTCGAATGACGCTGACGACCGGCCCAAAAACCTCTTCCTCCCATACCCGCATACCTGGGGCTACGCCGTCCAGGATCGAGGCGGGATAGAACCAGCCCCGGCCTTCCGGCAATTCGCAACCAAGCAGAGGCCTTGCACCCTTGTCGATGGCATCACACACCTGCTCATGAAGGGTGTCACGTAAATCGCGACGGGCCATTGGCCCCAGGGTGACCTGGGGATCCATGGGGTCGCCCATGGACAGGGCTTCCACCTGCTCACTGAAAGCGACCAGGAAACGGTCTGCAACAGTCTCCTGAAGGATGAAGCGCTTGGCGGCTATGCAGCTTTGGCCATTGGCCTGGAAACGCGCTTTGACGGCAGCCTCTACCGCCGCGCCCAGGTCGGCATCATCCAGAACGATGAATGGGTCGGAACCTCCCAGCTCCAATACCGTCTTCTTGAGTGCGGCACCAGCCTGGGCGGCCACGATACGTCCGGCTTTCTCGCTGCCGGTGAGTGTGACCGCATGTACCCTCGAATCCTCGATGACCGGTCTGATCTGCTCGGTCTCGATGAAGAGGTTGCGAAACACACCGTCTCCGAATCCGGCTTCCATGAACAGGGCCTCCAGCATGCGTGCGCAGGCCGGGACATTGGGTGCATGCTTGAGCAACACGGTGTTCCCTGCGGTCAGGGCCGGCGTGGCATACCGGATCACCTGCCAGAAGGGGAAATTCCAGGGCATGATGCCCAGCACCGTGCCGAGTGGCTGGTAAGCAATGTAGCTTTTGCGCGCCTCGGTGCTGATCCCCTCGTCAGACAGGAA
Source organism: Natronospira sp. (assembly GCF_007134575.1). Classification (NCBI taxonomy): domain Bacteria; kingdom Pseudomonadati; phylum Pseudomonadota; class Gammaproteobacteria; order Natronospirales; family Natronospiraceae; genus Natronospira; species Natronospira sp. The sequence goes on along the minus strand of NZ_SLKM01000137.1, from coordinate 3,375 downwards.
GCGATGGGCGTTGTCGGCATAGAAATCGCACAGCCAGGCACATTTCTCGATCTCGGCCCTGGCTTCATGCAAACACTTGCCCATCTCCCGGGTGATGCACTCGGCTGCCTCGTCGCGATTGGCTCGCAGTCGGTCACCCAACCGGCCGAGGCGGCGGCAGCGTTCATCCAGCGACATGGCCGCCCAGGCATGGCTGGCCTCGGCAGTCTGTCTCAGTGCCGCCTCCACCGCGCTTCCGTCCATTGGTTCCACCGACTCCAGCACTTCTTCGCTTAGCGGACTGACACTGCGTATGCTCATCCCTCTCTCCTTCTGGATCCCATGCCGAGTGTAACGCCGATCACCGCTCGACACCGAGTGCGCGGCGATCAGAACGGAAAGTCATTCCAGGGTGCCGCCCTCGGCCACTATAATGGTATGGATTCAGGGAGTTCGTTAATGACAAGTCCACTGGGGAAATCCTGGCCACGCAGCTGCTGGCCGATGCTGTTTGTCCTGGCACTGAGCTGCCTGCCCGGCGCCCATGCCAAGGCCTTCGGTGATGCCGCAATTCGGGATTACACCCAGCAGATACTGGCCGGGGAAGAGCTTCCACACCCCGGCCTGTTATTCAGCCATCATCCCGCCATGCCCTGGCTGGAGAAGGCCTGGATGCGGCCGCGGCTGGCGGAACTGGATGATGGGGAGGTGGAACGGTTTATTTCTCGTCACCGTGAGCGCCCCTTTGCCAGTGATTTTCGCCGTGAGTGGTTGCTGGCCCTGGGTCGTGCCGAGCGCTGGCAGGCCTTCCGCCGTCACTACCGGGGTGAACGGGATCAAGCCCTGCAATGCCTGGCCATGCAGGGCCGACTGGCTCGTAAGGACAAGGAGCAGGTCTTGAATCAGGCTGCCGCCTTGTGGCTGACCGGTCGGAATCTCCCAGCTGACTGTGACCCCCTGTTCCGCCAAGCTCGGCAGGTGGGCATCATCACTGACTTCATGGTCGCCGAGCGATATCGCCTCGCCCTGCGCAACGACAATCTGGCCCTGGCCGAACGCCTGGCGCCGGATGTGGGCACGGAGGCGGTCCGGCGGGTAACCCGGCTCCGGGCCATCCGCGCACAACCGCGGACGGTCATAACCGCGATTGATCCAGCCAGCGCCCCGGCCCAGGACCGGGAAGACCTGCTTGCCGCGATCAAGCGCCTGGCCCGCCGGGCACCTCGGGAAGCGCGTCAAAGCTGGGAGCAGGCATTGGCCGATGGACTGAAAACCAGTGACCGGGAAGCCTTCCTGCTTACCCGACGCCTGGCACTGGAGGCGGCCCGCCAGCATCTGCCCGAAGCAGAGCAATGGCTCAGTGAGAGCAGCGCCAACGACGGATTCATCCGGGCCTGGCGAATCCGCAATGCGCTGCGCCTGGAGGACTGGGAGGCCGTACTGGCGGCCATCGACAGTCACCCCGACGATGACAGCCGCCAGTGGCAATACTGGCGTGCTCGCGCCCTGGAACAGCTGGGGCGAAACAAAGCGGCGCTGGCCATCTACCAGCGCCTGGGCCGGCAACAGGACTATTACGGTCTGTTGGCATCGAAACGCACGGGTGAGATACCGCGGCCCTCGCTGAGACCCATTGAGGTCAAACCCAGTGAACTGGACAGCCTGAGTGAAACGGCGGAGCTGCAATTGGCGCGGACGCTGCTCACGCTGGACTGGCCGCAGGCTGCACGGCAGGAATGGCGCAATGCCGTGGCTCAACGGGACCGAGAAGGGCGCTGCCAGGCCGCTGTCCTGGCGGCTCAATGGGCCTGGAACTCCGAAGCCGTAATCACCGCTGCCCGAGCCGGCTGCCGCGGTGACATGGTCGTTGACTACCCCCTTGCCTTTGCCGAATGGTTACAGCCCGCAGCGGAAGAACTGTCATTGGATTCCGCCTGGGCCTGGAGCATCATGCGCGCAGAGTCTCTGTTCATGCCGGATGCCCGCTCTCATGTGGGTGCACTGGGGCTAATGCAACTCATGCCCGCGACGGCCCGGGATGTGGCCAGAGAGCTGGATCTCCCGCTCAATGGCACTCAGGATATTCTGCAGCCAGAACAGAATGTGCGCCTGGGGACCGGCTATCTGAGAAAAATGCTGGATCGTTTCGACGACCATCCGCTGGTGGCGACAGCGGCCTACAACGCGGGCCCACACCGTGCTGAAAGTTGGCTACCCGAGAATGGCCATCTCGACGGCGACATCTGGGCAGAAATCATTCCCTTCCAGGAAACCCGCCGCTACATTCGACGGGTCATGAGCCACAGCATCGGCTACGATCTGCGTCTGGACAACGGAGAGGGCGCATTGGCCCAACGCCTGAGGCCAGTGGGTCGGACGCCGCCACAGCTGGCCTGCAATGCACTGGAACCAGGGACAACAGAAAACTCAAGCGGTGAAGGCGACAGTAAGGGGCAGGACACCGGGATCTGCTGAACACGCCTGATTCCCGCCCTCGCGGCTGATAGAATAGCCGGTCTTCGAGTACACACGGTCAAGGAGATATTCATGCAGTACCGCAGCGTTTGCGTGCTGGGCGGCACTGGCTTCGTCGGCAGGCATTTGGCCGCAAGGCTGGCCCGGGACGGGGTACAGGTCAAAATCCTGACCCGGCATGCCCAGGGTCATGAGGCGCTGTCGGTGCTGCCCACCGTTCGCCTTGTGACCGCCGACTGCCATGACCCGGCTGTACTGGAGCGTGAATTTCGCGGCATGGACGCGGTCATCAATCTTGTCGGGATTCTCAACGAATCGAAACGGCGAGGGGCGACCTTCCGTCAAGCCCACGTGGAACTGACCCGCAAGGTTCTGGATGCCTGCACGAAGACCGGAGTGAGACGCCTTCTGCATATGAGCAGCCTGGGCGCAGACGCCAGCGGCCCCAGCCAGAATCTGCGCAGCAAAGGGGAGGCCGAAGGCCTGATTCAGGTTCACAGCAATCGTGAACTGGAACCCACCATCTTCCAGCCCTCGGCCATTTTCGGGCCCGAGGACACCCTGTTCAACCGCTTTGCCGGGCTCCTTCGCCTGATGCCGGTAATCCCCCTGGCCTGCCCGGACGCGAGACTCAAGCCGGTTTACGTCGGTGACGTGGTAGAGGCTTTTCTTGCCGCCCTGGGGGATCGTAGCACCATTGGCCAGCGCTACCAGCTCTGCGGGCCGGATGTGATGAGCCTGCGTGAGATTGTCGAGTACACGGCCGCCACCATGGGCAAGCGGCGCTGGATCGTGGGGCTCCCGGATCTGCTCGCCCGTCTGCAGGCCCGGGTCATGGAATGGGTGCCCGGCAAGCCCTTCACCCGCGATAACTATCGGTCGCTGCAGGTGGACAATGTCTGCAATGAGGATGGGCTCGCC
>NZ_SLKM01000169.1:0-8054 GCF_007134575.1 Natronospira sp. | reverse complement strand
GGCGCGAATGAATTGATCAGAGGTTCCTTAAGTGATGCAGGCAGAATTTTGGGATGCGCCAGCCACAATCGCGCGAGGCGCCGGCCCGGACCCGTGCGGCCAGCAAGGAGCCAGTATGCCGGAACAGGGACAGACCATTGATTTGCGACACCGCAACCCCTGTCGGTGTCGCGATTGTCATCGTCGCAAGGACTGCCTGCCGGCCAACCTGGAAGGGTCGGCAATCATCGACCTGGAAGACACCGCCGGCCCGGGGCGGACATTGCACACAGGTGATTGCCTCTATCGTCAATCTGACACCCTTACCGCCGTTTACGCAGTGCGCTCAGGCAGTTTCAAGGGCGTCAGGTGTTTTCCCGGCGGGCACGAGCAGGTTTGTGCCTTCTACATGCCCGGAGAGCTGATTGGCCTAGATGGCCTCTATGGGGGGCAGTACCAGTGCCGGGTGCAGGCCCTGGATACCGCCCATGTCTGCGCCTTCGAGCCGGGCTCCCTGGAACGCCTGGCCCGTCGCCATCCCCGCCTGCAGCACCAGTTGCTGCGCCTGGCCAGTCGCGAGCTGAGCCTGTTCATGGATCGGGACTTCGAACAGCCCGCCGAGGGTCGGGTGGCGAGTTTTCTCCTGCATGTCAGCGAACGAATGGCCCAGCTGGGCTGTTCCGCCCACCGCTACCGCCTGAGCATGAGCCGTCGTGACATTGCCAATTATCTGGGTCTCGCGCCGGAAACCATCAGCCGGGTGCTGCGAAAAATGGTGGCACAGAGTCTGGTCGAAGTTGAGCGCCGCGAAGTGGAGCTGATCGACCGACCGGCGCTGGAGCGTTTGGCGGCGGGGAGCTAGGTTCCCGGGGCATATCGTCCCGATCCCGGCGTGGTTATAATGCATTTTTCATGCATCAAGGAACTCAGGTTCCCCATCGGAGCGCATTGTCCCCGTGCATCTGACCCGCCATACAGACTATGCCTATCGCGTTCTCATCTATCTCGCTATTCGCCCTGGCGAACAGGCGACCATCAATGAAATCGCCGAAGCCTACGGGATTTCCCGCAACCATCTCATGAAAGTGGTCCAGGGTCTGGCCCGGGCCGGCTTTCTCCTGTCCCGGCGGGGCAAGGGCGGTGGCATCCGGCTGGCCAGACCGACGGCCGAGATCAATCTGGGCGCGGTGGCGCGGGAGATGGAAGAAGACTTTGCCATTGCCGAGTGCTTTCCCGGCGGGGCGGGTCAATGCAACATCGTGCCGGCTTGCCGTTTGATGCATGTCCTTGACGAGGCCCTGCGGGAATTCATGCGCGTCCTGGATGGTTACACCCTGGACGACCTCATGGGGCAGCGAGAGGCCCTGGCCGGGCTGCTCCAATCCTAGACTGTTCTTGAAAGACGTCTCCGGTGGCGACGGTTCCAGCCGTGCTCCCTCCAGATTGTCACGGACGCAAAAGGGCCCCGATATGGGGCCCTTTCCTTTCTCCGTGGTTGTTGCTGCGTCCTAGAGGCGGTCGGGTGCCGCGCCTTTTCTCTCCACTTCCAGCGCGTCATAAAAGAAGCAAGATGCATGCATATTTTGAGGCGCAATGACGAGACGATCCTTGATGAGGATCAATTCAGGTAATGTTCAGGAGATTGCCAGGCCGTAAGTGATATCGTTGAAGCGTTCGCTATCGAGAATGCGGATTCGGCGCCCCGATACCTGAATGACGCCACCCTCCTGCAATTGGGCAAAGACCCGGGAGAGGGTCTCCGGCTGCAGGGCCAGCAGTCCGGCTACATGTTTCTTGGAGGTGGGCAGCTCCAGTTGCTCGCTGGCATCCTGCTGATGCTGAAGCTGCAAGAGATAATTGACCACTCGCAGCGTGGCGTTCTGTAACGACAGGGCCTCGATATCGGTCAGACGTTGTCGCAGTCGCCGGCTGAACATGGCCATCAGCTTGAAACAGGCATCCACGTCTTCTCGTAGCATGGCGACGCAGTCATCGGCATCGAAAGCCACCAGCCGGCTTGCCTTGAGGGCCTCGCAGTTGACTGGATAATTGCGTTCCTCCATGAACATGGTGGCCTCGGCAAAGGTACTGCCGGGTTGGAGCAGGGCAATGATTTTCTCATTGCCGTTGGGAGCCAGGCGATAGAGCTTGAGCTGGCCGGCCTCGCAGAGAAAGATGCGCCGGGCCGGGTCACCCTCGTGAAACAGGGTCTCTCCCCGGTCGATCTCGACAATCTCCGCCCTTGCCAGGACCCGTTCTCGCAGGGTCTCGGGCAAAGCCGAAAAGATCCGGTGCTCGTCGACGTGCTGTCGGCTGGGTCGTTGAGTGCTGGTCATGGGGCTAGTTTACGCAATTGCTGCCTGATATGTGACCGCAAGCAGCCCAATCATGACCTGAATCAAGTACAGCGCCACTCAGGACAAGGACAATCATCACCAGCATCAATTACACCCTATTGGGAGCCGAGATAATGTTTGGCAAAAAGCCTTACTTCCTTCCCGCCTGTCTGGTCCTTTCGTCCCTTTTGGCGATGCCACCGGCAGTCCTCGCCGATCCGGTCACGGAGCTGGATTTCCGCTACCGGGTGGAGTTCGTGGATCAGGACGGGGTGGACAAGGAAGCATTGGCCTCCACCGCTCGCCTGCAGTTGGGCCTGCGCAGTGCCGAGTGGCAGGGGTTCGATGCCGGGGTCATGTTCCACGGCAACCGGGTGATCGGTGAGCGCCGCTACAACGACACCGTCGCTCCCGAGCCCCGACCCGTGGTGGCCGACCCGGCCGATACCGGGATCTCCCAGGCCTGGGTACGCTATCGCCAGGGAGACGAGCTGGAAGCCCGGCTGGGGCGCCAGCGCCTGATCGACGACAACGCCCGCTTCCTGGGTAATGTGGGCTTCAGGCAGCTGGAACAGACCTTCGATGCCCTGCATGTCAACTGGCGCCCGAGCGACGACTGGGACCTGTCCCTGACTCATCTCGACCGTGCCCACCGCATCTTCGGCACCAACCACCCCAACCGCCTCATGGCCGAGGCCGAGCTGGACAGCTGGCTGGCGGTGGTCAACCGCCACTGGGGCGACACCCGTCTCGGCTTCTATGCCCACCGCTTCAAGTTCGAGGACCGCCCGGCCTCCCATGAGAACCTGGGCATCCGCCTGAACGGCCCCCTGCCGGGCACTGATGCAGGCTTTCACTACCGCCTGGAATACGCCCGCCAGGACGGCATCGGCGATGCCGGCCCCCAAGAGACGCAGGACTATTGGCGATTGGAACTGGAGCAACGCCTCGACGGCTGGCGCTGGTTCCTCGGCCACGAACGCCTGGGCGGCGACGGCGAGCAGGCCTTCCAGACCCCCTTCGCCACGCTCCACGCCCACAACGGCTGGGCCGATCAGTTCCTGACCACGCCGGACGTGGGTCTGCAGGATACCTGGCTCGGCATCGGCGGGCAGGCCGGCGACTGGCGCCTGTTGGCCCGCTGGCACGACTTCCGCGCCGACGCCACCAGCATCGACCTCGGCAGCGAACTCAACCTCCTCGCCGCCCGCCCCCTCACCGGCCCCTGGCAGACCGAGATCAAGCTCGCCTGGCACAACGGCGGCGACAACCGCCCCGACGTCAGCAAGCTCTGGTGGACCCTCTCCGCGGGCTTCTAGCCCGGAAAAGCGCGATCAACCCAATAAGGAGGCGGGGCAACCCGCCTCGATCAATTCCCCTTCTGCGTGTTCGGTTGGCCGTGATCAGGCCCTGGTGTCAATCAGACTGCCACCGTCGGTGTCACCGGACTGATCCAGGTCTTACACCGGAGAAAGTAGCACTGCCTCCCGGGAATCATTCGTCTGGCCCCGATATCCTGTTCCTTGCGGCGACGTTTTTGTGGGCGTATTGACGCACGGGGCGAGGATAAATATTATCTTTTCGGCCCGGCGATGAGGCCGGGCTCAGCCCGGAAGGGCTGAGATCGTCAAAAGGATCAAAAGGGAGAAAACGATGAAAATGCCAACCATTGCCACTTCGCTGGCTGCGGCCGGCACACTCGCACTGGCTTCCTTTGGCGTGACCACCCAGGTCCAGGCGGAAGCCGTCTCGACCCACTCCACCCAGACCCAGAGCGCCGAGAGCGTCAGCGAGGCCGCCTGGTCCATCCTGCAAGCCACGGCAAGTCCGGATGTGCTGGAGGGATATGTTCCGTCCACTGCCTCCGACGGCCCGGCGGACTGGGTCCAGATCGCCACCATCGTGATCGATGCGATCTTCAGCGACAGTGGCCCGGTGGATCTCAGTGACTGGAGTCTGGAACAGATCCGGCAGATTGTTCGTGAGGAGAACTTCAAGCAGGATCGAGGTTATTACGTCAGTGACCTGAGAACGTTCCAGGAAATACTGTCGATCTATCGGAGCGATGTTGCCTCAAGTGGGTATCAGAATGTTGATCGGCTGGAAGACCTCTTCGAAAGAACGGTCGCTTTGGTCAATCACCCGATCTATGTCAATGACAATTATGAAGACTTCCGTTGACGGCTGACAGCCGACTACAGCCTGGCTGCCAGTTATCTAACGGCAATGGCTCAAGAGAGGATCCTGGCCAAGGATTTGACCACCAATAGCCTCGACTTGGTCAGAGATTCCAGTTCCGACGACCTACAGGAGCTCGGATCCAATGCTAATTCGGTTATCAATGGAAATGTTCGGATCACACAGACTCCGAGTTGGCAACTCTGCTCCGGAAGTCTTCTTTCAAGCGACCAGCCAGCGATGGCCCAGCTGATTGAAAGGGAGACCCGGAGTGATGGGAACGACCGCCATCGGTCCCTGGCGTGGGCCAACGACCATTGCCATTACGTGGTCCGCGATGATTTGCATGGCCGGAGCGTCAGCTATGACATCCGCCTGCACGGGGCGGAGATGGCAGCCGAAATGGCGGCCGCCACGCTGAACCAATGGCGCACGGAACACCGGGACGAAAACAAGGGGGAGTATTACGCCGATATCCTGTATTTCCTCCAGACCTTTGAAGGCTTCGAGCGAGACGACCTGCTCTGACGCTTGAATGCTTGATGTGTCCCGGCGCCCCCATCGCAGCGATGGGGGCGCTGCGTGTGTGATGGAAGATTGGGGGAAGAAACATGGGAATCAGATTTTTCACCGTGTTGTTCGCAATGCTCTTGCTGGCCGGCTGCGGTAATCAGGATCCCCTGGCGGCGCCGACGGATCTGACTGTCGAGACCGGTGATGGCGAGATCCGGCTGGACTGGTCGCTGTCCGACGAGGCCCAGCGCTATCAGGTTTATGTGCTGACAGCCAAGGACCAGGCCCTTGACGAGGCCTTTGAAACCTTTGTTGTAGAGGCGCCGCCGGTGCGGCTGGATGGTCTTGATAATCAAACCGACTACTACCTGGCGGTGGTGGCGCAACGCTGGCTGCGCGCCGACAGCGAAGCGGCCCGGACCGGGGCCCGCCCGGAAGGGCCCTTTACCCCCATTGGGGGGCTCAACGACACCGGCCTGCAGCAGTGCTATGACGGTGATGCGGATGCCATGGTGAGCTGCCCGGTGGCGGACTGGCCGGGCCAGGACGCGGATTTCGGTCGGGACCGGCTGGCGGCAGAGGGCGAGCTTGAGAAAATCGACGCCGGCCACGCCGGCTTTGATTTCACCAAGATTGCCGCCAATGGTGCGACCCTGCCCGCGGATGCCGAAGAATGGCGCTGTGTGCGCGACAATGTCACCGGACTGATGTGGGAGGTCAAGACCGCTGATCCGGACGACTGGTATGCCGATGAGGACGATATCCACGCCCTGGTTCATCGTTGGAGCTGGTACAACCCGGATGAGCGTGTCAACGGGGGTCGGGCAGGCATTCGACATACCGCGCTTGGAAGCTGCCCCCTGGAATACTGCAGCACCAGGGATTTCATCGAGGCCGTCAATGAGAAAGGGCTGTGCGGCTACAATGACTGGCGGCTGCCGACCGTTCGGGAGTGGCTGTCCATCAACAACTATCATCCATCACCCACGATTCGAAGGCGAATCAACAACTTTGTTGACACCACTTACTTCCCCAGTCAGAGGCACCGCGGAACCTATCCGTTCTTCTGGTCGGGGTCCGCCTTCGTCAACCCTTTGCTCGATATGGAACCCGGCGATGACGCTGAATCACTAGGCATGGGGTGGAATCATCATACTGGGGGCAGTCTGCATGCCCCGCAAGCAGCCGATATCTCTTCCCATGTGAAACTCGCACGGCATGTCAGTCAAGACAATCAGCATGTGGACGAAACCATTCCTGCGGTGGAAGCTCGAGGTGATCAGAAGTGTGTTGACAACATCCCGAGAAGCAACCACCCGCAAGACCTGATGCCCCGGCCGGACGGCACGGTGGTCCACCAGGCGTATGGCCTGATGTGGATGCGATGCAGCATTGGCCAGGAATGGGATGGGGAAACCTGCGTGGGAGAGCCCACCACCCTGGATATCCAGTCGGCACTGCAGACAGCGGCTGATTACAGCTACGCCGGCTACGATGACTGGCGTGTGCCCAACATCAAGGAGCTGGATACCTTGATAGAGCGTTCCTGTGCCCATCCGGCCATCGATCTCAATCTTTTCCCCAATACGCCCAGAAAATCCCACGCCCTGTCCTCGACTGCTGTTTACTGGGGCGAGGGGAGCGCGAGAGAGGAGCTAAGAGACCCGGAATTTTTCGGTATTACTCAGGATCAGGGCATTGTGCGGACCATTCCCGTTGATCTTGACAACCTGAGAAGCTCTCTTCCACAAGAAACCCACGTCCGGCTGGTCCGGGATCTGGAATGATCAGAGCTTATCGTTCGAGGAAGCGCCGGCGTGTTTGATTGAGTGATGGTTTACCAGGCCCGTTGTCACTTTTGACAAGAAAAAAGAGGCGGGGTAACCCGCCTCAATGAGTGCCCCTTCTGCTTGTTGCTTGAGGCTAGACGCGCACGTCAATCAGGCTGCCCAGGCGAGGGTCCGGTGCGGAGGCCTGGGTGGCCGGGCTGGCCGGGTTGAAGTCGGGCAGGCTTTCTATCAGTTGGGCCGCCTGGGTTTCCTGGGCGTCCAGCGCGCGGCGCAGCACGGCCACTTCGGCTTCCGCCTTGGTCTGGGCCATGCTCATGTTGCTGGCCGTGGCGGCGATGGCGCTGATATCAGCCATAAGTCCCTCGTTTGGATCATGGATAGTTTGAGCCTAGCAGGTCGAGTGCACTTGTTTGTCCCCGGTGGCCACGCGAGGGGCTGAGCGGTGGGCCTGGCTGGATCAGCGGTCTGTCTGGCGGCGCGGGCCGGGCCAGGCGGCCAGGCCGCCCAGGAGATTGTGGATTCGGGGGTGGCCTTCCTCGGCCAGCAGGCGGGCGGCCGTTTCGCCACGCGTGCCCCGGGTACAGTAGACCACACAGGGCCGCTCGCCCAGCCGGGCCGGGCGCTCGCCCTCCAGCAGCCGGGACAGGGGCAGATTCTCGGCCCCGGGGATATGGCCCGCGGCCCATTCATCCGGTTCCCGGATATCCAGGAACAGGGCATCATCCAACTGAGAGGCCTCATTGGGAGCGATGTCCTGGCCGGGGTCACGGCTTGGCCGGGGCAGTTCAACCGCGGCCGGGTCGAGGCTGCACAGGCCGCAGTCCGGGCGCTTGCGGATTCGCAGGCAGTGACTGTCCATGCTGCGCGCATCCAGGGTCCAGAGCCGGCCGATCAGCGGTTCCAGCCGCCCCGGCAGGGCCTGGCTCACGATCAGCTGGATGACCTGCATGGCCTGCAGGCTGCCGGCCATGCCCACCAGGGGACCAAGGACCCCGGCCTCGGCGCAGTTGGGCACCCAACTCGTTGGGGGCGAGGGGAAGAGGCAGCGCAGGCAGGGGCCGTGGTCGGGATCGAAGACCGTGACCTGGGCCTCGAAGCCGGTGACCGAGCCGTAGACCAGCGGCACCCCGAACTTCACGGCGGCATCAGCGGCCAGGAACTTGGTATCGAAGTTGTCGCTGCCATCGACGATGACATCGTGGTCCTCGAACAGGCGCTGGACATTGTCGCGATCCAGCCGCCCGTTCTCGCCGACGAT
>NZ_SLKM01000119.1:0-8176 GCF_007134575.1 Natronospira sp. | reverse complement strand
GATTCGAAAACCGGCATTCGGGTGCTGGAAGCCATTGAGCACATCAACCGGGAACTCAACACCACCACCGCCGTGATCACCCACAACCAAGTGATCGGCGAAATGGCCGACCGGGTGATCCAGCTGAGTGACGGGCGGGTCGCCAACGTCCATGTGAACGACACTCGCAAGTCGCCCCGGGAGCTGCACTGGTGAAGACCATCCACCGCAAGCTGCTGCGCGACCTGGGTCGTCTCAAGGGCCAGGTCGCCGCCATTGCGGTGGTGATTGCCGCCGGGGTAATGACCCTGATTCTGGCGGTCACCAACCTGGAATCCATCCAGCACAGCCAGCAACGCTTCTATGAAGAACAGCGCTTCGCCGATGTCTTTGTCGCACTGACCCGGGCACCGGAATCGGTCAGCGAACGTCTGGGCGCGATTCCCGGGGTCAATCGCGTCGAGACCCGGATACGGGCTGGCATTCGTCTGGAGGTGCCCGGTTACAGCGATCCGGTCCGCGGGCAACTGCATTCCATTCCCGACGGACGCCAGCCGGATATCAATGCCCTCTACCTGCGGGAAGGCAGTTTGCCCGAGCCGGGCCGCTCCGATCAGGTCGCCATCAGTGAACCCTTCGCCGAGGCCCATGATCTGCGCGCCGGGGACCGCCTGACCGCCATCATCAATGGCCGCGAGGAACGGCTGACGGTCAGCGGCATCGCCCTGTCACCGGAATGGATCTATCAGATCGGGCCGGCCGACATCCTGCCGGACTATGAACGCTTTGCCGTGCTGTGGATGAATCGCCGGGCGGTGGCCAATGCCTTTGACCTGGATGGGGCCTTCAATAGTGCGGTCTTCACCCTGCAGGCAGGCGCCGACGCCGAGCCGGTGATTGACGCCATCGACGAAATTCTCGCCCCTTACGGCGGCATCGGTGCCCATGACCGGGATGATCAGCTCTCCCACCGCTTCCTTGAGGAGGAGATCGACCAGCTCCGGGTCATGGCGGTCATGCTGCCCACCATATTCCTGGGGGTCTCGGCCTTTCTGCTCAGCGTGCTCATGGGCCGGATCATCCGAACCCAGCGCCAGGCCATTGCCGTGCTCAAGGCCTTTGGTTATTCGAATCGGGACATGGCCCTGCACTATGGCGCCCTGACCGGGATTGTGGTGCTGGTAGGGGCAGTGGCAGGTGTGCTGATGGGCGGCTGGGCGGCCGACCACCTGGTCCAGGTCTATCTGGAGTACTTTCGCTTTCCAGAGCTGGATGCCCGAATCGCGCCCCGCTATATCCTCTTGGGGGTAGCGGTTGCGGGTGGCGCGGCAGCGCTGGGTACCTGGCGGGCAGTGCGTCGGGCCGTGTCCCTGGCCCCGGCCGAGGCCATGCGACCGCCGGCCCCGGAGACCTTCAAGCAGGGCTGGATCGAGCGGTCCCGTCTCGGACGCCTGCTGGATCAGAGTACCCGCATCATTCTTCGCAACCTGGCCCGCCATCGTTTCAAGGCCACGCTCTCCGCCCTGGGCATCGGCCTGTCCGCCGCCTTGATGCTGGTGGGCAGTTTCCAGTTCGGTGCCGTCGACAAGCTTTTCGACACTCAGTACCGCCTGGTCCAGAAGTCCGATGTCATTCTCCACTTCACCGACCCCACCCCGGAGCGGTCACTGAACGAACTCATGCATGTGCCCGGCGTGCAGTTCGCCGAAGGCTTTCGCAATGTCCCCGTCCGTCTGATCAACGAGCAGCATGATTACCGCACCAGCATTCAGGGCATGGACACCGAACCGCGACTGCTGGGCCTGATCGACAAACAACACCGCCCCATCAGCCTGCCGCCGGAGGGGCTACTGCTGACCGACTTTCTCGCCGATCATCTCCAGCTGCGTCCCGGTGATCCACTGACCGTGGAAATCCTGGAAGGGCACAGACGGACTCTGGAGGTGGAACTGGCCGGCGTGGTCTCCGAGCCCCTGGGGGTGAGCGCCTACATGGAACGCCGCGCCCTGAATCGACTGATGCGGGAAGGCCCTGCCATTTCCGGCGCCTGGCTTCTGACTGACAATGCCCGCAACGATGAACTTTTTGACGCCCTCTGGGATGTGCCCCGGGTGGCCAGCATCGGACTGATCGGCGACGCCGAACGACGGATCCGTGAATACATCGCCGACACGGTTCTGGTCACCATGGGCTTTTTGCTCCTGCTCGCCGGCTCCATCGCCTTCGCAGTGGTCTACAACAATGCCCGCATTGCCTTCGCGGAACGGGAACGGGAACTGGCCACCTTGCGGGTATTGGGCTTCACCCGGGCGGAGGTCTCCTGGATTCTGATTGGCGAGCTGGCACTGATCACCCTGATTGCCATCCCGGTGGGATGGCTGATGGGCACCGGCTTTGCCCTGGCCCTGAGTGAAGCCATGGCCATGGACATGTTCCGTATTCCCTTTGTGATATCGGTCCAGACCTATGCCTTCTCTGCCCTCGGTGTGGTGGTGGCGACCATCCTCTCGCTACTTCTGATCACCCGCCGGCTGTATCGGCTGGACATGGTTTCGGCCCTGAAAACCGTTGAGTGAATGCTATGAGCACCCGAAAGAAAATCATTCTCAGCCTGATCGGTCTCGCCTTGCTGGGGCTGTTGATCCTGGCCGTCATGCCCAGTCCGGTGCCGATCTCGGTGACCCAGGTGAAACAGGGGCATTTCGAGGCCTGGGTGGAGGACGAGGGCCGTACCCGCCTGCGGGATCCCTACACGGTGTCCTCCCCCATTCACGGCTATCTGCGCCGGGTGGAACTGGAGCCCGGTGACGAGGTGGAAGCGGGCGAGACCCTGTTCGAGCTCGAAGCCCTGCCCGCCCCGGCGCTGGATCCTCGGGCCCGGGAACAGGCCCGGGAGGCGGTGGCTGCGGCCCGCTCCCGCCTGGAGGCAGCCGAGGCGGAGCTGGAAACCCGCCAGACACGCCACCGCCAGGCGCAGACCGAGTTCGAGCGCATCCAGGCCCTGCACGAGCGCGATCTGGTCTCCTCGGAGCAACTCGACCGCGCCCGCGCCGAACGGGATGCCGCCCGCGCCGCCGAACGTGGGGCCAGCCATGCGGTGGAGGTCGCCCGTTTCGAGCGGGAAGCAGCCCGCGCCAACCTGGAGATTGCCGATGGCGAACGGGCCCGCACCGATCAACCCACGCTCGCGGTACGCGCCCCCATCAGCGGCACCATCACCCGCCGCAACCGCTGTTGCGAAGGCCCGGCCCAGGCCGGAGAAGAGATCATGGAAATCGGCGACCTGTCGGACCTGGAGATCCAGGTGGACCTATTGTCCATGGACGCGGTTCGGGTCCGGCCCGGCATGCGGGTGGAAATCGACCGCTGGGGCGGTGATGCGGTCCTCGCCGGCGAAGTCCGCCGGGTCGAGCCCGGCGGCTTCATGCGCGTCTCCGCCCTGGGCGTGGACGAACAAAGGGTGCCGGTCATGGTCCGGATCAGCAGCCCGCGGGAAAAATGGCAATCCCTCGGGGACGGGTTCCGGGTGGAAGCCCGGTTCATCCTCTGGGAGGGCGAGGACGTGATCCACATCCCCACCAGCGCCCTGTTCCGCCGGGCCGACCAATGGCATGTCTTCGTGGTGGAGAGCGGCCGCGCCCAGCTGCGCGCGGTGGAAACCGGCCGCCGCAGCGGCCTGCGCACCCAGATCACCGAGGGGCTTGAAGCCGGCGAAACCCTCATCACCCACCCCGGCGACCGCATCGAGGATGGCCGGCGGGTACAGGTGGATTGAAGGGCGGGGCGGCGGATTCCGGCCATTGCGCGGATGAATCCGCGCCTACAGGGGGTTCCGATAAGCCGCATCTCACCCAGCACGGCCAAACATTTAGTGTCCATTTCGTGGCCCCAAAAGCCCCCCCGAATCACCCCCATTGTTCTACAATTCACCCCTTGAACATCACGGCATTGAGGCCGGTCGGGGGGAAGGGATTTGCCGCTTACACGTATTGCCTTGAGCAACCCCGTTGCGGTAGCGGTGGGGTGCATTCTGCTGGTGATCTTCGGGTTGATCAGCCTGTCGCGTCTGCCCATCCAGATGACGCCGGATATCGAGCGCCCGTCGATCACCGTGTCCACGGCCTGGCGGGCGGCGGCGCCAGCCGAGGTGGAATCGGAAATCCTGGAGCCCCAGGAAGCCCTGCTGCGGGACGTCCCGGGCCTGGAACGGATGGTAGCCACCGCCGGCCAGGGCAGTGGCTCCATCAGCCTGGAATTCCAGGTGGGCACCGACATCAACCGGGTGCTGATCGAGGTCATCAACCGCCTCAACCAGGTCCAGCGCTATCCGGTGGACGCCACCGAGCCCACCATCCGGGTCGGTGACGAGGACTTCGCCAAGACCATCGCCTGGTTCTCCCTCCGCCGCGCCCCGGGCAATGAACAGCCCATCGAGGGCTACCAGGATTTCGTCGAGCAGGTCGTCAAGGAACGCATCGAGCGCATTCCGGGTGTCTCCTCGGCCAACCCCCAGGGCGGCCGCCCCTATGAAATCCGCATCAGCTTCGACCCCTTCCGCGCCGCCAACATCGGTGTCGACCTGTCCCGCATCGGCCAGCAGCTAGGCGAGAACAACGACGTCTCCGCCGGCTTTCGAGAAATGGGCCGACGCAGCTATACCCTGCGCTTTGCCGGACGCTACAGCGTGGCCGACATGGAAAACCTGGTCCTGGACTGGCGCGAGGGCCGGCCGGTCTATCTCCGGGACGTGGCCACGGTGGAGCGGGTCATGCGCGACCGCCGCGCCCTGATCACCCACAACGCCGAGCCCACCATCGCCATGAATGTGATTCCCGAGCCGGGGGTCAATGTGCTGGAAGTGATGGGCGAACTCCAGGCCGTGGTGGCGGAACTGGAACGGACCCATATCAATCCGGCCGGGCTGACCATCAAGCAGCTCTATGACGACACCGTCTACATCACCCAATCCATCAACATGGTGGCCACCAATCTGATCCTGGGCATGATGCTGGCCATCGGGGTGTTGTGGTGGTTCTTCCGCCGTTTCCGCGCCACCATGATGGTGGCCCTGGCCATTCCCCTCTGTCTGCTGTTCGCCTTCCTTGTCCTGGATGCCGCCGACCGGACCGTGAACGTGATCGCCCTGGCGGGCCTTGCCTTTGCCGTGGGCATGGTACTGGATGCGGCCATCGTGGTATTGGAGAACATCGTACGGCGCCGGGAAGCCGGCGAGGACATCCACACCGCCGCTCTCAAGGGCACCGGCCAGGTCTGGGGCGCGCTGTTGGCCTCCACCGCCACCACCGTGGCCATCTTCCTGCCGGTGATCTTCCTTCAGGACGAGGCCGGCCAGCTCTTCGCCGACCTGGCGGTGGTGATCTCAGCCGCCATCATCTGCTCGCTGCTGGTGGCGATCACGGTGCTGCCCGCGGCTGCCTGGCGCTTTCTCGGCGACCGCCCACTGACAGACCGGCACGCCCACTGGTGGGAACGGGGCACCCGCGTGATCATGGACGTCACCGGCACCCGCCGCCGGCGCTGGGCCTGGATCGGCGGCCTGACCACCGTCCCCATCCTGATCGGCGCCTTGTTGATCCCGCCGGCGGACTATCTGCCGGAGGGCCAGCGCAATTTCCTGTTCGGCTTCTTGGTTACCCCGCCGGGCCTGGGCGTGGATACTGCGGAAACGGAAATCGTCGCTCCGATCAACGAGCGCATGCGCCCGCTGCTGCTCGAATCCGGCAACGGCGAAACGGCCGATGGCGACGGCCCGCGCATCGAGGACATGTTCCTGGGCTATTTCGGCGGCGGCATCTTCTTCGGCGCCGTGGCCGAAGACCCGAAACGTTTCGATGAACTGTTGGGATTCGTGAACGGCGTTGCCGTGCAAGGCATTCCCGATACCTTCGGCGGCGCCAACCGCGCGCCGCTGTTCATCGGCCGGGGCGGGCGCAGCATCCAGGTGGACCTGCAGGCGGCGGACTTCGAGGAGCTGCTGGTCGCCGGCCAGGTCGGCTTCATGGCCCTGAACCAGGCCCTGCCGGGGGCCAACATTCGCCCCCTGCCCGGCCTGGAACTGGCCGAACCCGAACTACGCCTGATCCCGGATGATCGCCGCATCGCCGAGGCCGGCTGGACCCGGGGCCAGGTGGCCACCGCCTTCCGCGCCCTGGGCGATGGGGCCTTCCTGGGTGATTACTTTGACGGCGACCGGCGGCTCGACATCGTCCTGCGCCGTGAAGGCTGGAGTACGCCGGAAGAACTCATGGGCACGCCCCTGGCCAACCCAAGGGGCGAGATCACCACCCTGAGCGAGCTGGCCCGCCTGGAGCAGACCGCCGGGCCCAACCAGATCCGCCGGGTGGACCGGCGCCGCACCCTGAGCCTGCTGGTGACCCCGCCCTCGGACATGCCCCTGGAAACCGCGCTGGACATCATCGAGACCCGGGTCAGCCCCCAGATCCGGGCCGCCCTGCCCGCTGACGGCATCATCACCTACCGCGGCACCGCCGAGGCCATGGGCGAGACCCTGCGCAATCTGTCGGGCAGCTTTCTCCTGGCCGTGGTGATCCTCTATCTGCTCATTGCCGCCCTGTTCCGCTCCTTCCGGGATGCGGTACTGGTACTGCTGACCCTGCCCATGGCCACCGTGGGCGGCATCATCGGCCTCAACCTGGCGGGGCTTGCCACCGGCCAGGCCATGGACATGCTCACCATGATCGGTTTCATCATCCTGCTGGGCCTGGTGGTCAACAACGCCATCCTGCTGGTGCACCGTTCCCGGGAAGGCGAGCGCGAGGGCCTGGGCCGGCGCGAGGCGGTGGAGACCGCCGTGCGCCAGCGCCTGCGCCCGATTCTCATGAGCACCACCACCAGTCTCTTCGGCATGCTGCCGCTGCTGCTCATGCCCGGCGCCGGGACCGAGGTTTACCGTGGCCTGGCCGCGGTGATCGTCGGCGGCATGGCCATTTCCACCCTGTTTACCCTGATCCTGCTGCCCAGCCTGCTGCGGCTCAAGGAGGAGGTCCGCACCGCGTGATTACATTCAAACACAGCCCCTGGATGGGCCTGCTGATTGCCCTGAGTCTGCTGGCGCCGAACCTGGCCGCCCAACAGCCGCCCGCGCCGGTGGTCCTGGGCAAGGCGGAACAGGCCCAGATGGCACCCAGTCTCCAGGTCTCGGGCACCGTGGTCTCCCGCAGCGACGCGGTCCTGTCCGCGGAAGTGGAAGGCCGGCTCCTGCATGTGGCCGAGGTCGGCAGCCGGGTCGCCACCGATGACATCCTCGCCGAAATCGAGGACGTGGCCCTGCGGCTGCGGGAAACCGAACTGGCCGCGGACGTGCAACGGATCCAGTCTCGCCTGCGATTTCTGGAAGCCGAGCAACAACGCCTGGAACGCCTGGCCGAGCGCGACATGATCTCCTTTACCGAGGTCGATCGCATCCGCTCGGAGCGGGCCACCGCCGCCGGCGAGAAAGCGGTCAGTGAAAGCCGCCTGGCCCAGGTCCGTCACCAGCTGGAACGCAGTCGCATCCGCGCCCCCTTCCCGGGCGTGGTCGCCGAACGCCGGGCCCAGGCCGGCGAACGGGTCGGGGTGGGTACGCCGGTAATCCGGCTGCTCAACCCCGAGTCCCTGGAGATCGTCGCCCGTGCGCCCCTGGCCTACTACCGCTTTCAGGAGGTGAATGGGGCACTGCGCTTTGTCGCTGACGGGGAAGATCACGATGCCCGTCTGCGCACCCTGGTCACCCTGGGTGCCGAGAATCGGCACGTCTTCGAAATGCGTCTGGACCTTGAGCCCTCGCTGCCGGTGGGCCAGACCGTGCGCGTCAGCATTCCCACCGCCGAGGCCAAGGAAGTCCTCGCAGTCCCCCGCGACGCCCTGGTTCTGCGCAGCGACGGCATCAGCGTGTTTGTGGTCAATGAAGACAACAGTGTCCGCCGGGCCCGAGTGACCACGGGCATCGGCAGCGGCGATCGAATTGAGATTCGCGGTCCGGTCCAGGCGGGCGACCGCGTAGTCATTCGCGGGGCCGAACGGTTGCGGGATGGGCAGATGGTGGCGCCTCAGGGCTGATACCGCGTCCGCGATTGAATCGGGATTGCAATCGCGGATGAGTCCGCTCCCACGGGGAGAAGAAACAACACGCTGCCCCCTCATATAGGGGGCAGCGTGTTGTTTCTTCTCCCCGATC
>NZ_SLKM01000139.1:0-8286 GCF_007134575.1 Natronospira sp. | reverse complement strand
TTCCAGCAAGACCAGTCAGTCGAGAATTCGTTCCAGGGGAATTCGTCCGGATTGCACAGCGATATAGGCGGTACGGGCGGATTGCTCCAGGGAGCAGCTCCACTTGTAGGCGCGATCCAGCGTCTCGCCCCGCGCGTATATGCCATGGCCGCGGACGATGCAGGCCGGGTGTTCACTCAGACAGTCGGCCACCAGCGCCGGGGCCTCCTCGACATAGCGTTCATAGGGTACATCCAGGACGGGCACACGGCCGAAGTAGAAACTGCCCTCGAAGTCCGGGGGAATGAAGTCACCCCCGCCCAGGGTCAGGCCGACCGCATGGTGGCCGTGACTGTGCAGCACCGCAGAGATGTCCTCCCGAGCAGCCTGGACCGCAAGGTGCAGGGTTGCATCCAGCGAGGCCCCGGAGGGCGGTTTCTCTCCGATCCGGCAGGCGACAAGTTCATCCGCGGTCAGCGTATCGGCGCAGGCCCCGGTGGGGGTAACCCAGATCTGGTTTCCGTCACGAACCGAAGCGTTGCCGCTGTGGCTGTCGTTGTAGCCGTGTCGTCTCAGCAGCTCGTAATAGAGGACCAGGGCCTCCTTGGGGCCGAGTGCCGACAGGGGGCGGCGCTGGGTCGGGTCCTGGGCGCTCATGAAGGCAGGTCAGCGGCCTGCAGCTGCACCAGCTCGTCGTCGATGCGGCCGGCGTCGTCGAGATAAAGAACGCGATAGGCGGGTGGGGCGTCGGGATCGATGGCGAAGTCCTCGCTGCCGGCCAGGAACTGGGCACAGGTGGAGGGTGTCCCCAGCAAGCGCAGGTGACCGTGGTATCCCTCCGAGGGCTGGTGAACATGGCCCCAGATCACGGCACGGGCATGTTCGTGGGCGCTGACTATCTCCAGCAGTTGGTCGCCATCCTTCAGGCCCACCCCATCCAGCCAGGGCGTGCCCACCGGTCGCGGTTGGTGGTGCACCGCCACGAGGGTGGGGCGAGGGCGGTTTGCCTTGAGCAGGCGGTCCAGCTCCGCGAGGCCGGACTCACCCACTCTGCCTGCCGGCGAGCCGGGAATGTGACTGTCCAACTGAATGACGTCCCAGGCACCCAGACTGACTCGGGTGTCCAGACGGAAGGGGGGCATGGTGAGGGTGCGGCGCATGATGTCCGGGTCATCGTGATTGCCCGGAATGCACAGGACGGGCACCTGGAAATCACCGAAATACTGAATGAAATGCCGGTAGGCTGCTTCGGTTTCCTGCTGGACCAGGTCGCCGGTCACCAGGATGGCCTTGGCGTCGGCATGGTGGTCCTGGACATGGTTCAGGACCTTGCGAAGGGTTTCACCGGTTCGTGTGCCGCGCAGTTCGCCATCGCCGTCGGCGAACAAGTGGGTGTCGGTGATCTGGAGAATCTTGTCCATTCGTTGCCGCCCGTCGTGCCCGCCCTGCATGGTGGCGGGAATGCCTCATTTCCCTGAGAGGGATTCCTCCGACCCTGTTCGGGGCAAGGGCCAAGCCCACAGTATTAAAGCTATCACAGCTATGATAGTTAGACTGTGAACCAGGCCTCAGTTTGCCGTTTTCAGTGGCCATGGTCATGGCCATTCAGGGCAATTTGTGGCCTCTGTGACCCAATCTGGCCCTGTCGAGGGAGAGCTTATGTCCAATCGCACCACGCCGCTGGATCCACGCCTGCACGAGTATCTGCTCGGGGTTTCCTTGCGAGAGCCCGCGCCCATGCGGGCCCTGCGTGAGGAGACCGCGAGATTACCGGAGCACAATATGCAGATTGCCCCGGAACAGGGCCAATTCATGCAAATGCTCCTGCGGCTGATGGGCGCCAGGCGCTGTATCGAGATCGGCACCTTTACTGGCTACAGTACGCTGGCGATGGCCCTGGCCCTGCCAGAGGATGGGCGAGTGCTTGCCTGCGATCTCAGTCGGGAGTGGACCGATGTGGGTCGGGGCCATTGGCGGCAGGCCGGAGTGGAGGAGCGCATTGACCTGCGTCTCGGGCCGGCGCTGGAGACTCTCACGGGCCTGCTGGAAGACGAGGAAGAGGGGCGGGCCATCTGGGATTTTGCCTTCATCGATGCCGACAAGACCGCCTACGGTGACTATTTCGAATGCTGTCTACGTCTGCTCCGGCCCGGTGGGCTCATCGCCGTGGATAATACCCTATGGGATGGCAAGGTCGCCGACCCGGCCGTGGACGATGCCGACACCCGTGCCATTCGTCAGTTCAACGAGTCTCTATTGGCCGATGACAGGGTCGACATCAGCCTGGCCCCCATTGGTGACGGGCTTACTCTGGCAAGGAAACGGCAGTAAGCATGGCAGTTTCAGAGTGGCTTTACCGATTGGCAGTTGGCAAAGAAAACGCCCGCCACATCTCCGGTGGCGGGCGTCTTTCCAGCATCCTTCGCAAGGCAATCTACCAGATTAGATCGCCGCTTTCCGGATCAAATACGGCGAATCGTTCCCGTGGAGTTCGGGCGTCCTCGTCCGCGCCGCCACCAGCTGAATCGAATGCCCCGCCCACGAAAATCATATCTTCCGTGACATGAATTGCATGAACGGCGCCTTCGCTAGTGCCCGGATTCCAATCG
This sequence comes from Natronospira sp., assembly GCF_007134575.1. Classification (NCBI taxonomy): domain Bacteria; kingdom Pseudomonadati; phylum Pseudomonadota; class Gammaproteobacteria; order Natronospirales; family Natronospiraceae; genus Natronospira; species Natronospira sp. The sequence continues at coordinate 5,698 of NZ_SLKM01000139.1, read as the reverse complement.
AGCAGATCGCCGTCACCATCCGGGTTGAAGGCAGCAATACCCTGACGGTCCTCACCGCCAGCGCTACTGAAGCCGCCCCCAGCAAAAAGGACACCGTCTTGCTCCGCGAGGCTCCATACGCGGCTGCTGACTTCCACCTCCCAATCCCGTAGCTCTCCGCTCACGGCATCGAAAGCGGCCAGGTTTTCCCGTTCGGGATCCGCCTCATCCCCGTGATAAAAGACACCGCCCACGAACAAATCGCCATCACGATAGAGCAGTGCATGCAGATCGGGCACATTGATTCCCGAGCGGCCAAGTTGGGGAGAGAAGTCCTGATCCAGGCTTCCGTCGCTGAGGTCGAATGCCGCGATCGCGTCACGCTCTTCGTAATCGGATTCGCCGGCTTCGCGTGCGCCGACAAAGGTACCCGCGACGATCAGACGGTCATCAACACGAACCATGTCCCTGATTATCGGATCAGTGAGCGTAGTGCCCTCGAATTCAATGTTCAGATCAGCGCCAACTGTTCCATCATTGGGGTCCAGCGCTGCCAGACTTTCCCGTGACTCGGCCGGTTCACCGATTTCCGTGAACATGCCAGCTGCATAAAGCACCCCATCATTGAACATCAATGCACTGACATTCTGATTGGGGTCGGGTGACCAGTCGATAACACTGCCATCTACCGCGTCTACAGCGGCCAGATTGCTCCGAGGTTCGCCATTGACTTGCTCGAACTGTCCAGCGACGAAGACGGTGCCGTCATGCGCCAGCAGATCACTGACTCCTGCGGGCGTTCCCTGAATATCGGGGGCCCAGTCGGTCAATGTCCCATGTTCGGCGTCAAGTGCAGCCGCATACTCTCTTATTTCGCCACCGAGACCTGTAAATTCCCCGCCAACGAAGAGTTTCCCACCGTTGCTTGCCAAGGCGGTCGCGACATCGTTTGCCGGTGTGCTCCAGTCCAACAGATTGCCCCCCGCCTCGAATGCTGCCAGGTGGCGCCGCTGCTGATGCTCGGGGTCCGGGCCTGATCCGCCGCCAACGCCGGTGAAGCTGCCGGCCACATAGAGAATGTCCTCATTCAGGGCCAAATCGCGGACCGCATAGCTTGTCAGCCCCTGGCCTCCAATCCCCGGATCCCAATCCTCCAGATTTCCGGTAGTAACGTCGATTGTGGCGAGGCGCATACGGCTCTGCGTCCCGGTTTCGTCTTCGAACTCCTGGAACTGTCCACCAACATACAAGGTATCGTCCTCAACCAGCAGTGTGGATACCCTGCCATCAGCTCCTGTGTCAGCCCAGGCGCTGTGAGTTTTACCGGTTTGGGGGTCGATAGCTGCGAAACGTGATTGTGTATCACCGTCAAGTTCGGTGAAAGTGCCGCCGACGTAGACAAGCTCTTCATCAGCGGTGATGGCGTGAACATGGTTGTTTGGTTCCGGAGCCTCGTTTTCGATCAAATCCCCGTCTTCCGCCTGCAGGACGCGAAGATGATCTGGCCCAGGGCCACTAGTAATGTTGCCGCCGATGTAAACACGCTCCTCATAGGTAGCAATTGCATGGACAGCAGGAGAAGCTGGATGACTCCAGTCCTTTACGGCTCCTGTGTGGACATCGAGTGCTGCCACGCCGTTCCGGGAATAATCCGTCTCGTTATGTTCAACTTCATCGAAACGGCCACCGATGTAGAGGGTGTCATCATCAAGCGCCAAGGCGTATACGTTGCTGTCTGTCGACACGTTCCAATTGGGATCCAGGGAGCCATCAGCACGTATTCTCGCCAGATTCTCACGAGGTTCGCCACCGACGGCAGCAAACTGGCCGCCAATGAACCAGCCACCCTGTCCGTCGGGCTCGGCGGCATTGATGGTTCCGTCGATATGAGGTGTTGGGCCACTGAGCTGGCCACTTTCTTCATCCAGGACGCCCCCACCGCCGGTTGCGGCCGAGGCTACTCTCGGGCGGCCGCCGACATAAAGCGTCTCATCGTAGACTTCCATTGCATCGATGTTGCCCCCGAAAGCGATTGGTGTCGGTCGAGCGCCAGCGGCAAGAGATCGTTCGCCGTTGGACTCTACAACGAAGTACCAACTCGTATCTGAGTCAAATTCGTCTGCTATGGCCCCGATTGTGACACTGCCGTCGCTTACATCGACCAACATGCCGCTATCAGCACACAGGGAATAGTTCTCCCAATCACAGTTGGGATCGGAAGAATACTTGATGTCTACCGGGTCGTTACCTTCCCACTCGAGATGCATCTGCATGATGTCGGAGTAGGCAAAGAAGGCCAGACCCATGTCGCAGTCAACCGCAAGCTCGACATCTGTTCCGTCGATTTCGCCTGAATCTGGATCTACCTGGCAAACCCGATCTGTGGGTGCATCGGAGATATCTACCGTCCAGCTCTGCCCATCTTCAAGTTCTTCATCAAAGCTGAACTGGCCGTCTTCTTCGATCGTCAGGCTTTCGGATTGTCCATTTGCGCTCAGGGTCAGTCCCAGAGCGTCGGCACCAAGTCCGTCGACAATGCCGCTGATGCCGAAGCTGTCCGCGTCATCATCATCGTCGTCGTCGTCGTCGTCATCGTCATCGTCATCGTCATCGTCATCGTCATCGCCGTTGTCCGGGTCCGTCACATCTCCATTGCCGGAATCGGAGTCTGAGCTACTGGAGCTGAAGCAGCCTGGCATCAGCAGAGCAATGAGTAAGGCAATCATCAGCGCATTTAAGCGACTTATCCGGGGTGTTTCATTCTGGTTTTCATCGGTGTTGGAATCCATTGTTACTTCTCCCTTGCGCGTGTCGGAAGACGTCGACGCACTGCGTGCTGCGTGCAAGAACGGGCTTGAGACTTGGTATGCGAAGGAGTGATTTGCGGAGCAATGGCAGGCTGTAAATGATTGCGTTTAGATTGTTAGCAGTTGCCGGGTGCCCGCTACCCCAAAACCCCTCCCCAATACCGCCCAGAACCGTTTCTGGGTCCCCTGCTTCGTCGCTTCTCCGTTGCGGAGACGACGGGGCCAGCGTAGATTTTTGGATCGATGGTTGAACACCCCCCACATGGAGTGCCTCATGGTAAAAGGGAGCTCAAGGGGGCTATGAGCAGTGATTACGACCATGGCGACTGGGGCGATGGTCGGTCCAGCACCTTTGCCGGGGGCTTGCGAAGGCGCTTTCGCGCAAACTAATGTCAGGAAACGTCGTATGTGCTTGCCCAAAAAATGAAGGGAAAAGCCCCCACGTTTGGGGCTGGATTCAGGGCGCAGCACCCCGCCATTTGATGGAGCAGCCCATGCTCGGCTGCTGAGCCTCCGGCTCCGGTCCCTGGCCGGTCTGGGCAATGCGCTTCATGGCCTCGAACAGTTCGCGACGGCTGCTGTCGTCGGCGCGATGGCGGCCGCTGGCATCCAGCCGGCCCCGATACTGGAGCTTCAGTTCGGCATCGAAGCCGAAGAAATCCGGTGTGCAGACCGCCCCATACAGCCTGGCGGTCTCCTGGCTTTCGTCGTAGAGGTAGGGGAAGGTGAAACCGGCTTCCTCGGCCAGAGCCTTCATCTTGTCAAAGCCGTCTTCCGGGTAGGCCTCGGTGTCATTGGACATGATGGCGACGCTGCCGACCTCGTATTGCTCCAATTCCCGGGCATCGCGGACAATGCGGTCGAGGATTGCCTGCACATAAGGGCAGTGATTGCAGATGAACATCACCACCGTGCCCTTGTAACCGCGGCAATCCTCCAGCGTCCAGTCCTGGCCATCCACCCCGGGGAGGCGGAAATCGGGGGCCGGCCGTCCGAAGTCGCAGGCGGGTGTCTCCAGTCTGGCCATGATCCAATCTCCAGTTCAGGCACTGCCCCGGGGCTGGGGCGAGGGTGGTCGGGGCCGTCTGACCCCCCACCGGTCGAGAAAATATGACGCGAATTGTACAATGAGGCATTCTACGCGTTCCATGCGTTTTTGATCCTTTAGCGACGACCGGCCCGGTGTGGCCGGTTTCAACCCGGGAGACAGCCTGGCATGTCGAAAAACTACCTGTTCACCTCTGAGTCGGTGTCTGAGGGGCACCCGGACAAGATTGCCGATCAGGTGTCCGATGCGATTCTCGATGCGCTCCTTGAGCAAGACAAAAGGGCGCGGGTGGCCTGCGAAACCCTGGTGAAAACCGGATTCGTGATCATTGCCGGCGAAATCACCACCAGCGCCTGGGTGGACCTGGAAGATCTGGTCCGTCAGACCATCGTGGATATCGGCTATGACAGCTCCGAGCTGGGCTTTGACGGCCATACCTGTGCGGTCATGAATGCCATCGGCAAGCAGAGTGAGCATATTGCCCAGGGTGTGGACCGGGAGTCCGAGGAAGAGCAGGGGGCGGGTGACCAGGGCCTGATGTTCGGTTATGCCAGCAACGAGACCGATGTGCTGATGCCGGCGCCCATCACCTTCGCTCACCGTCTGGTCCGTCAGCAGTCGGCGGTGCGCCGCAGCGGCAAGCTGGCGTGGTTGCGCCCGGATGCCAAGAGCCAGGTCACTTTCCGCTACGAGAACAACAAGCCGGTGGGCGTGGATACCGTGGTCTTGTCCACCCAGCACGGCCCGGACGTGAGTAACGAGCAGATCCGCGAGGCGGTGATCGAGGAGATCATCAAGCCGGTACTCCCGGCGGAGTGGATCGACAGCAAGACCCGTTACCTGATCAATCCCACCGGCCGATTCGAGATCGGCGGTCCGGTGGGTGACTGCGGCCTCACCGGCCGCAAGATCATTGTCGATACCTATGGTGGCATGGCCCGACACGGTGGCGGTGCCTTCTCCGGCAAGGACCCGTCCAAGGTCGACCGCTCTGCCGCCTACGCCGCCCGGTATGTGGCCAAGAACGTGGTCGCCGCGGGCCTGGCCGAGCGTTGCGAGATCCAGCTCTCCTATGCCATCGGCGTGGCCGAGCCCACCTCGATCAGCGTGGATACCTTCGGCACCGGTCAGGTGGATGATGAGCGGCTGACTGCGCTGATCCGTGAGCATTTCGATCTGCGGCCCTACGGCATCCTCAAGATGCTGGATCTGGTGCGCCCGATCTATCAACCAACCGCCGCATACGGTCATTTCGGTCGTGAAGACGGTGATTTCCCCTGGGAAAAGACCGACCGGGCTGAAACCTTGCGCGAGGCCGCCGGTCTCAAGGCTGCACGGCAGGCCTGATACCAGAAAATCTGTAAGACCGGTCCGAGGAGCGTTGCAACGGGGTAACCCGCCAGGCTCGGAGCGGAGTTTTCTTTTCAGAACGGCGCTCGCTTCACAATCTACGGAGTTGAACTATGAACGCTGTGGTTGAAAAGCGAAATGGTGAAGACTTTCACGTGGCCGATCTGTCCCTGGCGGAATTCGGTCGCAAGGAAATCGCCATTGCGGAAACCGAAATGCCGGGTCTGATGGCCCTGCGGGAGAAGTACGGCCAGGAAAAGCCCCTCAAGGGTGCGCGCGTGGCCGGTTCCCTGCACATGACCATCCAGACCGCCGTGCTGATCCAGACCCTGGAAGCCCTGGGCGCCGAAGTGCGTTGGGCCTCCTGCAATATCTACTCCACCCAGGACCACGCCGCCGCGGCCATTGCCGACAACGGCACGCCGGTGTTCGCCTTCAAGGGTGAAACTCTGGATGAGTACTGGGAATTCACTCACCGGATCTTTGAGTGGGAGGGCGAAGGCGCCAACATGAT
>NZ_SLKM01000321.1:0-8330 GCF_007134575.1 Natronospira sp. | reverse complement strand
GGGCCTGGGCAACGGCGGCCAGCAATGGCGGCTGCTCACTGCCCTGTTTGAGACTGGCTTCGTGGGCAGTCACCCGTTGTACCTGACAGCCCCATTGGGCGAGACGGGCCTGGAGGGCATCACCCATGGCCGGTTCCGGACAGAGGAGTTCCACCAGGCAGTCACTCAAGTGGTGTTCTTCCTCGTTCTGCTTGATGACCCTTACCGGTATCTCCACACGAAAGCGGCTGCCCTGACCCAGCTCACTCTCGACTTCAATCCGCCCACCCATGAGGCGGGTGAGCTGTTCGCAAATGACAAGGCCCAGTCCCGCGCCCTGGTGGCGGCGGGAACTGGAGGTGTCAAGCTGTGAGAATGCCATGAACAATCGCGAGGCGTCCTCGTCGCGGATGCCAATGCCGCTGTCGACGACATCCACCACCAGCCAATGGGCCTGCTTGTCTCGCTCAACCGCCGCCTCGACCCGAACAAAACCGGCTTCGGTGAACTTGGCGGCGTTGGAAAGCAGGTTGCCAATGATCTGTCGCAGCTTGACCGCATCAGCCATCAGTTCGGCAGGCAGTTGCGTGCGGGGATGGAAATAGAGGTCCAGTCCCTTGGCGAAAATTCCGGGTGCGGACAGGGAGATCACATCCTCCAGCAGCTCCTCCGGATCGAAGGGGGAGTCCTCCACCTCGACCCGACCCGCCTCGATCCGTGAAAGATTGAGAACGTCTTCCAGCAAGGCGAGCAGGGATTCCGCAGACCTTTGGATGGTCACGATGTAATCTTTCTGGGTCTTCTCGAGTTCGGTTCTTGCAAGGAGCTGGGTGTAACCGAATATAGCGTTCATCGGCGTTCGAATCTCGTGGCTGATATTGGCCAGAAACTCTGATTTGATCCGATTGGATTCCTCGGCCCGTTTTCTCGCCAGATCCATCTCCACATTCTGGACTTCCACCGCTTCCAGCGTTTCTCTCAGTTCGGAAGTGGCCTGCTCAATCTGCGCTTCCATGCGTTCTCGGGATAGCTTTACTTCCTCGGCAAGGGCGTTGAATCCCCGTTCAAGCATGCCGGTTTCGCCCTGGGAGCGTTCCGGTACCCGGGTATCCAGGTCACCACTACTGAAGTCGCGCAATGCGGTGACCACACGGTTGATTGGGCGGATGGCACTCAATGCGGCGCGCGTGGCCATGCCCCAGGCCAGCATGAGGCCCCCAAGGATCAGCAGGAGGCCAAAGCGCAGCAATTCACCCTGACGTTCCATCAATGGCTCAGTGGAGAGCCCTACTTCCACATAACCAATGATGTTGTTCCCGTCGGCGTCAGCATCATCCGCAAACAGGGCCTCGAACTCACCCACGGGCTCCTCGCCCAGACGGATGGATGATTCAAACTGCAGGGCCTCCGGGGCAACCGGGAACAGACGATTGAGCAAGCCGGCAGGTGAGGCGTCTGTTTCGCTTCTGCCTGCCTCACTGAGTGTGTCGCCGTTTATATCCAGAATCCTTACCCATTGCACACCATCTTCTTCCACCAGTTGTTCAGTGAGTCGGTCCAGTATCAACTGGTTACCGGAGAAGACGGCGAACTCACTGGCGGGTGCCAGATGACGGGCAATGGTTTCCCCGGTGTTTTGCTGGTAGGAGCGCAGGTCGGCCAGTCGCGTCCCCAGCAGATAACCGCTCACGACCAGGCTAACCAACAGGGTTGGCAGAAGGGCCACGAGTAGAATCTGGGTTCTCAGTCGCAGTTTGGGCATTACTCATCCTGCTCGATCATTTGACGCAGCGGCTCCTCCGCGGGAAGACGGATTCTGAGGGAGCGGGCCACATCGGTATTGGTTGCCAGGCCATAGGTGCTTGGATGCTTGGGTGCCGGCCAGTCTTCGGGAGAAAGTTTCATTATCTCCATCAGCACATCCGCAGTTTCCCGCCCCAGGGCATCAGGCTCGGTGTAGACCGCTGCGATACTCCCGGCATTAACCAGGCCCGGCGAATAGGCGAAACTGGGTACGCCGGCCCGGAAGCTGTGCAACAGCATGGCGCGTAACTGACTCGATTCGGCGGTCAGGGCATTGGGGAGAATCAACAGCGCTTCCACCTCGTCGAGCATGCCGGGAAGAACACGAATGAGTTCCCGTCGGTCAGTCGCCTGTACATGTCTTAGTGACACATCGTGCTGCTCAATGGCTTCGATAAGCCTGTCCGGGGCTTGTTCGTCGGGCCCGATATGACCGATGCGAGACGAATCGGGGAAGAGGGCCTTGATGAGCTGAATATGACGGTCGATGGGTTGGTCGATGTACAGGCCGGTGATGGCACGATCGGGATGCGCTTCACTGAGCCGCTCCACTGTGCTCGACGGAGCCAGGGTGCTGATAATGGGGAGATTGCTGTTCTCAAGGGCAACTCTCAGCGCCGCGGTACCGACTGTCAATACAAGTTGATAGGACTCATCCCCGGGGAGATCATCCAGGTGTTCACGAATATCCAGGCGCTCTCTTTCCCGAGACGGCAGGGATTCCCTCAATCCCGTCTGGAATTGCTGATAAGGTCGCCCATCACCGCTAAGCAGGACCAGTACCCGTGTCTCACCGGTGGCCGCGCCGGCAGGTCCGCCCAGCACTAGCAGCAGGCAAAGGACCGGGACAAGCCATGGCATTCCCGCCATTACCCTATGCTGCAAACCGTTCCCTGTTAATCGTGTCCCGTACATTCAAGTGCTCAGAAGGGAATGTGAATTTGGCCAAATATTCGCCGATCAAATCGATTGCGTGGCCGGCTTTCCTCGTAATCACCATCCGCGGCCTGAACGACCAGATCCAGTCGGGCGCTATCCGGACGGGGCTGCAGGCGATGGGCGACCCGCAGATCGATCCGACTGGCTGAATCCGCACCGTCATTCAGGTTCATGATGTTGTAGCTGCTGTGCCGGAAATACCCCAGGCTGAAGTCGGTCTGATGGCTGGCCCGGTACATGGCCAGCAAGGCCATGCTGTTTCGCGGAGTACTTCCGGAAATATCCGTGACCACATTGCTGGCGCTCAGCTCCTTGTAGGCATGACTCAGTCTCAGCCGAATCTGCCGGGTGGGGCGGTATTCCACTTCCGTTTCAAGGCCGGTGATGCGTACGTCCTCGAGATTGTCGAAGTCCACCGCCTCACCATCGAAGGGGTCGTGGGGCACGTCGGCGGTAAAGTACATGATCATGTCCTCGATGCGGTCATGATGCAGGCGGGTATCGATTTGCCAGTTGCCGTTGTGGGAGCGGAATAAATAGCCCAGTTCCACGCTATCCACCGTTTCCCGTTCCAGACCGCCAGAAGCCAGGACAATCTGGTCCGAGCCAAAGGGAGAATGCACGGCCCAGTCCCCATACTCTTCAATCAAGACGGGGGAGCGGGTCGCGCGGCTCAAGGAAAGGCGCAGGGTCTGGTTGCTGCTTAGATGCTGATTCAAGGCGAGCCGTGGCGACAGGGCGCTGCCGGTGATGTCGTCATCCTCCAGCATGGCCCCCACGTTGATGGTCATGGCGGATGTGGGGCGCCACTCCCATTGGCCAAAGGCGCGAACGGCCTGGTTGCTTTCACTGCCATCGGGGAAATAGGCCTCCGGTGAACTCACCCGGTCCAGGCGAACGCCCAGCCCGGTTAGCAGGCGGCTTTGCTGGCTCAGGGCACGAGTGGTCTGATACTCGATGTCACTTCGAGTGCTGTCCCGCGATTCGTCCACCACCACCTGAAGAAAGCCGAGATCGGGCAGGGGTTGGGTGAGGAAGCGTTGATCAATCAATTCCTCGCTGTGCTGAAACTGAACCTCGTGAAGATTGCCGGCCTCGCTCCGGTATTGCCAGTTCAATTGCCCGAAGCGATTCTCGATATATTCGTTGCGGGGTGGTGAAAGGGGGCGGTCAACACGGCCCAGCTCCATTCTGCCCCGGCTCAAGCCGAAGCGGCCATGCAGCTGACTGGATGGGCCGGTATGCATCCGCATCTGACCATTGAGGAAACGGAAACTCTTGCCGTCAAATTCCCCGTTCTGATTATCGAAGCCATTGTCGCCCCACTGGGCTGCCGAGAGATTCCAGTCGCTACGCTCGGTGGAGCCAAAATAGCGGGCCTGCGCCCTGTGAATGAAGTCATCACCGGCCAGGAGCTCGATCTCGCCGCCAGTCTGATCCGCAGGGTCCCGGGTGATGATATTGATGGAGCCGAGAAAGGCGTTGGTGCCAAAGGCGGACACATTGGGCCCGCGGGTCACCTCAATGCGCTCGATATCGCTGACCGAATAGGGCAGGGAAGCCCAGGGGACGCCACCGAAACTGGGGGTGTAGACACTGCGACCGTCCACCAGCACCTCGATCCGGCGGGAGAAAGACTCGGCCCCGAAGCCAAGTGTGGCCGAGGGAGAATGACCGAAGGTGTAGGTGAGCACAGCGCCGGGAACGAAGCGCAGCAGATCCTGGATTTCCCGGGCACCGGAGGCCTCGATCATCTCCCGGTCGATCACGGTAACGGATACCGGCGAGTCGCCCGGCCGCTGGGGCAGGCGTGAGCTGCTCACGGTCATGGGCTGTTCGGCGAGGAAGCTATCCTCGGTCAGGATATCGGCCTGATCCTCGGCCAGGACAGTGCCCAGCGGCAGGCTGCCGACAAACAACATGACGGTGGACAGGCGCGCACGTCCCAAGCGCCTTGCGTTAACCTCAGGCATGGACAGGTCCTCTATTTGCCTCCCCCGGCTTCTGGAAACGATGGTGGTGGACCTCCCTGATTGTCCCTCGGCCAATTGAGGCCGGAAACACGGCGGTCTTCGCCGCCTTATGTCTTGATAACCCTAGTATGCCATGCCGGCGGCCTCCAGGGCTCTGGTAAACTAGGACGCTTCTTGTCCGCCGAGCGCAATCCGCAAGGGAGACGGCTTGAACATACTGGCCTTCGACATCGAAACCGTGCCGGACACCGAATCCGGCCGGCGCATCCTCGATCTGGGTGATCTCGACGACCGCGACACCGGGCGGGCCATGCTTCACCGCCGCCGCCAGGAAACCGGCGGCCGGGATTTTCTGCCCCTGCACCTGCACAAGGTGGTGGCCATTTCCGTGGCCCTGCGCCAGGGCGACCGCTTCCGGGTCTGGACCCTGGGCGAGGAAGACGCCGACGAGGCAGAGATCGTGGCCCGCTTTTTCGAGGGCGTGGAGCGCTTCCAGCCCGATCTGGTCTCCTGGAACGGCTCCGGCTTCGACCTGCCGGTGCTCCACTACCGGGCCCTTTACCATGGCATCGCCGCGCCCACTTACTGGGAAACCGGCGACAACGCCCAGCCTTTCCGCTTCAACAACTACCTCAACCGCTTCCATTCGCGGCATATGGACCTGATGGACGTGATCAGCGGCTACCAGGGCCGGGCCACGGCCAAGCTCGATGAAGTGGCAGTGATGCTGGGCCTGCCGGGCAAGCTGGGCATGCATGGCAGCCTGGTCTGGGACCGGATTCTCGACGGCGACATCAAGGCGGTGCGCGATTACTGCGAAACCGATGCCCTCAATACCTATCTCGTCTTCCTGCGCTTTGAATACATGCGCGGGCGGCTCAACCGGGAGGAGTACACCGCCGAGCAGGAGCGGGTGCGCGAGTTCCTGAAAGCCAGCGAGGAGAACCATTTCCGCCAGTTCCTGGAAGGCTGGCAGGACCAACCCGTCCGGGAGGACCTGATCAAGCGTGGCTAGACGAAAGCAAGCGCCGGTAGAGATGGAGATGGATATCCGCGACCTGGCCCATGACGGTCGTGGCGTGGGCCAGGCCGAGTCCGGCAAGACCGTATTTGCCCACGGCGCCTTGCCCGGCGAACGGGTCGTGGTGCGCCGGGAGAAAAAACGCCGGGAGCTGGACGAGGGCGTAACCGAAACCGTGTTACGGCCCTCCGAGGAACGGGTCGAGCCCCGCTGCACCTTTTTCGGTCAGTGCGGCGGCTGCAGCCTCCAGCATCTCGCCCCCGATGCCCAGCGCCGCTACAAGCAGCGCATGCTGCTGGAGCAGCTGCGCCGTCTGGGTGGCGTTGACCCCGAGCAGGTCCTGCCCACCCTGGAAGGCCCGGAGTGGGGCTATCGCCGTCGGGCCCGCCTGGGGGTCAAGGACGTGCCGCGCAAGGGCCGGGTCCTGGTCGGCTTTCGCGAGCGGCGCACGCCCTATATCACCGACATGACCCGCTGCGAGGTGCTGGTGCCTCAGGTGGGCGAACGCCTGGAGGCGCTCTCCGAGCTGGTGGGCAAGCTGTCCGTCCGTGCCCGCCTGCCGCAGATCGAAGTGGCCGCCGGCGATGACGACACCGCCCTGGTCCTGCGCCATCTGGACCCCTTCACGCCCGACGACCTGGGCATCCTGCGCGACTTCGAGCGCGAAACCGGTTTCTGGATCCATCTCCAGCCCAAGGGCCCGGACACTGTTCGGCCCCTGAGCGAATCGGCCCCCGCGCTGAGTTACCGGCTGCCGGCCCATGATGTGGAAATTCGCTTCCGGCCCACCGATTTCATCCAGATCAATCGCGACATCAATCGCGCCATGATTGATCAGGCCCTGGAATGGCTGGCGCCGACGCCGGATGACGAAGTGCTGGATCTCTTCTCCGGGCTCGGTAATTTCGCCCTGCCCATCGCCCGGGCTGGTGCCCGGGTGACCGCCGTGGAAGGCGAGGACGGCCTGGTGGCCCGCGGCCGCGACAACGCCGAGCGCAACGGCCTGGGCGAGCGGGTGGATTTTCATGTCGCCAACCTGTTCGAGGATGTCTCCGTCTTCCCCTGGGCCCAACGCGACTATCGCCTGGCGGTGCTGGACCCGCCCCGCAGCGGCGCCCATGAAATCATTCCCCGCCTGGCCGCCATGGGGGTGGAGCGCATCGTCTATGTCTCCTGTCATCCGGCGACCCTGGCCCGAGATGCCGGGCAATTGGTAAATGAGGCCGGTTACCACTTGAAGGCCGCCGGCATCATGGACATGTTCCCCCACACCGGTCATGCCGAGGCCATGGCGGTGTTCGAGCGCAAGGGGTAGGGCCCATGGCGCGCGAGATCGAGCGCAAGTTTCTGGTACACGGCGAGGCCTGGCGGACGGCGGCCGAGGACAGTTTCCTCCTGCGCCAGGGCTATCTCACCGACCACCGCAGCGGGCGCGCCTCGGTGCGGGTGCGGGTGGCCGGTGATCACGGCGAGCTCAACATCAAGAGCCTGGAGTTGGGCGTAAGCCGTGACGAGTTCAGCTACCGGATCCCGGTCGAGGAGGCCGGGGCCATGCTCGACGGGCTCTGCCGTGGCCCGCGGATCGAAAAACGCCGCCACCATATCCGCCATGGCGGTCATCTCTGGGAGGTGGACGAGTTTTTCGGCGACAATCAGGGCCTGGTGGTAGCCGAGATTGAGCTCGACGACCCCGAGGAAGCCTTCGAGCGCCCCGACTGGCTGGGCCCGGAAGTGACCCATCTTGAGCGCTATTTCAACGTCGCCCTGGTGCAGCGGCCCTTCAGCCAGTGGAGCGAAGCGGAACGCGAGGCCCGCGATGTGGATTGAGATATCCATTCCCGAGCAGCGCCTGCGCCTGATGGAAGGCGAGCACTGCCTGCGGGAATGGCCGGTCTCCACTGCCCGTAACGGCCCCGGCGAGCGCGAAGGCAGTGGCTGCACCCCGCGCGGCTGGCATGTGATCCGCGCCCGCATCGGCGAGGGCATGCCCCTGGGCACGGTCTTTCGCGGCCGCCGCCCCACCGGCGAGATCTGCGATTCGGCCCTGTTCGAATCCGATCCCGCCCGTGACTGGATTCTGACCCGCATACTGTGGCTATCGGGCACCGAGCCCGGCGTCAATCGCCTCGGGGTGGTGGACAGCATGCGCCGCTTCATCTACATCCACGGCTGTCCCGATGCCTTTCCCATGGGCGTGCCACGCTCGGCCGGTTGCATTAGGATGCGTAATGAGGCGGTAGTGGAACTCTTCGACCGGGTGCCGGTGGGTACCCGGGTTCACATAAGGGGATGATCACGTGGTAGCCGGGCCGGTCATGATTGATTTCGAAAGCACTCGCCTCACGGCCGAGGACAGGGAACTGCTGGCCCATCCCGCCGTGGGCGCGGTCATTCTCTTCTCGCGCAATTATGAATCGCCCGCGGCCCTGCGGGAGCTGGTCGCGGCCATCCGCGCCGCGCGCAGCAACCCGATATTGATCACCGTGGACCAGGAAGGCGGGCGCGTGCAGCGCTTTCGGGAGGGCTTCACCCGTCTGCCGGCCATGGCCGCCCTGGGCGAGGCCTATGAAGAGGATAGCGCCCACGGCCTGCGCCTGGCCGAGCTTTGCGGCTGG
>NZ_SLKM01000314.1:0-25902 GCF_007134575.1 Natronospira sp. | reverse complement strand
CTTGTCCACCGCGCCCACGGCTGAGCTGTCCCAGAGGGTGGCCGTACTCAGGTCGATGGTGACATTGGGGATGGGGTTGTCGGGGTCGAAGCCCTTCATGAAGTTGTTTACCGCCACGAAGAAAAGCACGCCGCGGACCTTGTAGGTGCGGTGCTGAGCGTCTTCGCTGTCGATGGCCTCGACCTGGATCTGACGGGCCAGTTTGCGAACGAAGAATATCGCGCTCATGAGCACGCCGGCAAAGACACCTTTGGCCAGGTCATGGGTGATGACCACAGTGGCGACCGTGACAATGAGCACCAGGGCATCGGTGCGGGGCATCTTTCTCAGCATGCCGAAGGAGCTCCAGTCGAAGGTGCCGATGGCCACCATGATCATGACTGCCACCAGGGCGGGCATGGGAATCATGGAGACGAGATCGCCCAGAACCAGAATGAAGAAGAGCAGGTACACCCCCGCGGCGAGGGAGGAGAGGCGTCCGCGGCCGCCGGATTTCACATTGATGATGGACTGGCCGATCATGGCGCAGCCGGCCATGCCGCCGAAGAAGCCGCTGACGATGTTACCGATGCCCTGGCCCCGGCTTTCCTTGTTCTTTTTGCTGGGGGTGTCGGTCAGGTCATCCACGATGGAGGCGGTGAGCAGGGATTCCAGCAGGCCAACGATGGTGAGTGTCAGGGCCGTGGGCAGGATGATCATCAGGGTTTCCAATGTAAAGGGCACATTGGGGAGGTGGAAGAAGGGTGCGCCATCGGGCAGCTCACCCATGCCACCCACGGTATTGAAGGGCACATCAACAAACCAGGCCACGGCGGTCAGGGAGACGATGGCCACCAGGGCGGGCGGGATCTTCTTGGTGATGTAGGGAAAGCCGTAGAGAATCGCCAGGCCGGCGGCCACCATGAGATAGGTGGGAATGCCGTGGCCGATGAAATGCTCGAGCTGGGCCATGAAGATGAGAATGGCCAGGGCGTTGACGAAGCCCATCATCACGGTGCGTGGAATGAACATCATGTAGCGGGCCAGCTTCAGCCAGCCGGCCACGAGCTGGAAGATGCCGGTGAGAATGGTGGCGGCAAAAAGGTATTCCACGCCGTGATCGGCCACCAGGGTGATCATCAGCAGGGCCATGGCACCTGTCGCGGCCGAGATCATGCCCGGGCGGCCGCCGGTAAAGGCCAGCACCACGGCGATACAGAAAGAAGCGTAGAGGCCGACCTTGGGGTCCACGCCCGCGATGATGGAAAAGGCAATGGCTTCGGGAATCAGTGCCAGGGCCACGACGATGCCCGAGATCAAATCTCCACGGACATTGAAGAGCCAGGTGTTGCGGAAGGCGGACCAGTTACGCTTGATTGTCTCGGAAAGCATTGATGTCCCTTGAGGGTTCACGGGCGCTCGCATGACGGGCATGCGTGGAAGCCGCCATGCGCTGCCCGCCGCCAGGATGCATCGTGGCGAAAAGGGCGCTGGGCGCTTGCGAATTCAACTACTGGCAGGAAAATGCTGATAAGCCGCGTGGCCGGAGTACGCGACTCCTGGGGGATATCGAACCGGGGATATCTGTCTCGCGGCGACCAAAATGCCAAAGTCGCGAAAGGCGGGAATGATACGGCGATTGGTCGGGGGTCTCAAGGAGAATAGCCCGTCAGAGTGAATTCAGTTGATTTAGGGCCGTGTTCCGGTGGGTTTTCGGGAATGGCTGTGCTGTCGGAGGGTCGATGGGGTACCCTGCAGGGCATTCAGCGGCGCATCCGCTCGATGTGCCTCCGGCTAAAACAAATCTTCAAAGGCTAATTGCCATGCTCAAGCGCATTCTCGTTCCCGTGAATTTCACCAGTGCCTCGGCCCGGGCACTGGCGGTGACCCGCTCCTTCTGCCCAGAGAATGCCGTGATTCGTCTCCTGACCATCCTGGATCCCAGTGACATCGCCGAGGCCACGGCCAATCCCGCCATCAATCCGCTGCATGCCCGCGAGGAGCGGAGCAAGGCCGAGCAGGCAGCCATGGAAAAGCTCAAGGCCTGGCACCGGGAGGGCGAGGAAGTGGCCATTGAAGTGGGCAGCGCAGCCGAGAAGATCAGCCAGCATGCCGACCAGTGGGATGCCAGCCTGATCGCCATGGGCACCCGCAGCCGCAGTGGCCTGCAGCAGTTCCTCCATGGCTCTGCCACCGAATGGCTGGTCCGCCACGCCAAGCAACCCGTCCTGGCCGTCCATGATGTGGACCTGGACCCCGAGCAGGCCGAGTTCCTGCCCCCGATGGATTGAACCACTTTGGGATTGGTCAGCCGCGCCGACGGGTTGATGCCCGCCGGCGCGGTGAGCTCGTTTACGGCCAGGGCAGGTGGATCGGCTCGGGCCTTGGGCGTTTGGCGGGGTCATCCTGGCCGTCGAAGTAGCGCTGAATGTCGCGGCGCAGGGTGGCCCGATGGGCGTTTGTTGCCGGGGCGCGGTCGCGGCCGATGGTTAGCCAGCCTTCCTTGAGTTCCTCTTCGAGTTTCTTCAGGCGTGCTTCGATCAGGGCGCGGGCCTCGCTGTGGGCCTGCTCGTGGCCGGCCAGATCGAGCAGTCCATCCACCACGGCGCGTTGAACGATGCGGACCAGGTAAGGGTCCTGGGGATCATTGTCAGCAGTGCCCGGATTGTGTTCGAAAGCGGTGTCTACCAGTTGGTCGAGTACCTTGGCTGGCTCTGGAAAATCATTGTCCCTCGCATGGAAGGAAACAACCCGGTTGAAGCGCTCTGGGTGCAGCAAGCCGTCCACAGTCTGTTGGGCCAGGCTATGGGCCGCGTAGAGGGGGTCGAAGGCCGGGCCGGTGTTGGCGTGGAACAGGCGGTCTTCGCCGTTCCAATCCCAGCCGAAGGGGGTGGCGGCGATCTGATCGGCGACGCTGTCCGGTACCCGCAGGTGGCTGGGTTCCAGCGTTTCGAGTATGCGGCTCAGGGCTTCTGTCTGTTCTTCCGGTGGAATGCGCCGGGTGGGCTCCACCTGTTCACCCTTGAGCGCATAGACGAACTCCATCCCGCCCAGGTACTTGATGGCACCTTGAAGGGCAGTGCGGTGGTGGAGATAGACATGGGCGAAGCGCTTGTCCAGGAAGGAATAGGGTTCGCCGTCGTCCAGCGCTCGGTCGTCGAAGGCATTGATCAGGGCCTGGCGTACGCCCAGGGTGCGGTCCAGGGCGCTGAGCATGTCCTCGCCTTCCACCCAGACGCTGGCGTCGGGGAAGCTGCCGTCCGGTTGGGCGGCACCGCCGGTGATAAAGCGCAGCCCGTCTTCCTGGGCCTCGCTCATGATCTCGGCCAGGCCCTCCCGTTCGGCTTCTTTGTCCGGGAACCAGGTGTAGGCGTAGCGGATGGCCAGCTTGTCATGGGGGCCAGGCCCGGGGGCATAGGCATCGGCGATGTCCAGATAGCCGTTCTCGTCCAGGCGCACCAGGGGTACGGGATAGTCCATTACCGAAGCCCGGTCGTGGGTGGCGGCGATGAAGTTGTGGGCCAGGCCCAGGGCATGGCCCAGTTCGTGGGCGGTGTGCTGCAGGCGGCGCTGCATGGCCATTTCCTCGCTGGACAGCGCCAGGCCGTCCGGGCCGGCGGCGGGGCGAAAGCCCATCCAGATGTCGTGATTGACCAGTGAGCGGAAGGAATCCATCCGCACAATGGCGTGGATGATCTCGCCGGTGCGTGGATCTTTATGGGAGGGGCCAACGGAGGGGCCCCGCTCGCGCCGATGTACCCAGTGGATCATGTTGTAGCGAATGTCCATGGGATCGGCGTCCTCGGGCAGGTCCTTTATCCGCAGGGCATTCTTGAAGCCGGCCGCTTCGAACATGTCATTAAACCAGAGGCTGCCCTCGATGAAGGTGCTGCGATAGGGCTCGGGAATGGCCGGGTCCATGTAGAAGACGATGGGCTCTTCGGGTTCAACCAGCTCACCATCCAGATAGGCCTCCTTGTCGGAAGGTACCAGGCGCCAGCGCCATAGCCAGCGCTGGCGGTAGTCGCTGTCATGGCCCTGGGCGAAGTCGAAAAAGACATGAGGGAAGATACCTGCTCGCGGGTGGAATTCCCGGGGCTGGTAGTCATTGTCAGGCAGCCGCAGGAAGCTGTGCTGCTGCTCGAAGGTTACCGAGCGCGGGTCGGGGGCGTGGTCACGCAGTGCCGAGGATGGCTCGTCGACGGCAAAAGTGAGCACGGCGCGGATCTCGCTGTTCTTCGGGAAGGCTGCGGTGTAATCCGGCTCGATATAGCTGCGCTCTGTGTCCAGGCTTGGGCGGCCAAGATTGGCGCTCCGCATCCGCTGGGCAATGTCGAAGACGTCGGAGAGGAAGAAATCGGTGGCATCGACCATCAAGGTCCCGTTGCGCGCTTCCTGGATTTCGAAGGCGGCCAGGACCGAGCGGGGGAAGGACTGCTCAACAGAGCGCTGCAACTGTTCATTGTCGCCCAGCGCCCGGTGATCGGTGTTGTCATCCACCAGCAGCACGCGGTTTCCGCGCCGCTTGAAGCGCACCAACGTCTCGTGGCCCATCTGGCCCCGATCCAACAGTGGGCCGGAGGTGCCCAGGCCCGCTGCCAGGTTGTTGGTGTAGATCAGCGGCTCATCCAGGTCTCGCACTTCCAGCAGCACCCGGCCGGTGTCTGCTTCGTAATGCACCGGCAGCATGGTTTCCTCCGCCATGACGGGCCCTGACAAGATCATCACGGCCAGGCAGGTCACGGATATCAAGTAACGCGAGGCTTTCATGGGGGATCTCCAACTGTCTGCCAAAAGCCCTGAGCATAGCGCATCTGGTAAGTTATCCGCATGCCTAATCATTCAGAGTCTCCATTGAATCCGTCGTCGCCAGGAAGAGTGGCTGGTTTGAGTACCTTATTTGTTGCCCTCGCTGCCCTGTGTTGGGGCTTGTCTGGCGGCATAGGCGGGATTCTCACCGGCGATGGCTGGGACCCGGTGGTGGTTTCCTTTTATCGGGGGGCGATCGGTTTTGTCTTCGTTCTGTCCTGGCTGGCCCTGCGGCCGCAAGGGAGTGGCCTGGGTAACAAGAAACTCTGGCTGTGGTCCCTGCTGGCCGGCCTGGGGGTGGCGGGGAATTTCTCCTTTTATTTTATGAGCATCGCCGAGGGAAGCGTGGCGGTGGCGGCAACCCTGATGTATTGCGCGCCGGTCATTGTCTATCTCGTTTCCTTCACCCTGAAGCTGGAGCAGCCCACGCTGTTCAAGTGGGTTGCCATCGTCATGGTGTTGTTCGGTGTGGTACTGCTTACCGGTATCTACGGCGTGGGTGCCGGGGAGGTGACGGCGATTGCCGCTGGCGCCGGTCTGCTTTCCGGCCTGTCCTACGCGGTTTTCATCTTTGGGTTCAAATGCGCCGCACCCCATGGCAGCCCTCAAGCGATTCTGGTGATTGCCTTTGCCGTCATGGCAATCATTCTCTTTCTCCTCGGTGATCCAGAGCAGACCGTCGATGTGCTCAGCACCTCGAGCTGGCCGCTATTTCTGATCCTGGGGGTTATTGGTGCGGGCCTGTCGTTCATTTTTTACATTATCGGCCTGAATCACACTGCTCCCGCCGTCGCCTCCATTGTGGCCATGGTGGAGCCGGTCACCGCCTCGCTGTTTGGCGTGGTGATTCTGGATCAGAGCCTGGGTCTGGTTCAGGTCTTGGGTATGGTCCTGATCCTGGTCACGGTGACCGCTTTGAGCGTGTACTCCAATTCTCGAGGCAAGCCCCTTCCTCCAGCGCGCTAGACGGTTTCTCCCTGATGCAGTCGGTCCAGAAAACCGCTGGCCTCCTCGATGATGGTCTTGCGCTTCTCCGCATCCATCTTGTCCCAGTTGCGGTACATGGTGGCCATGCGGGGGTTGGCTTCGAAGCGCTTCCGGTGTCGGTTGAGAAAATGCCAGTAAATCACGTTGAAGGGGCAGGCCTTGTCGCCGGTTTTGTGGGTGACTTGGTAAGGGCAGCTCTGGCAGTAGTTGGACATTCGGTTGATATAGGCCCCGGAGCTGACATAGGGCTTGGAGGCGAAAAGGCCGCCGTCGGCAAATTGGGACATACCGGCGGTATTCGGGGCTTCGACCCATTCATAGGCATCGGCATAGACGGCCAGATACCATTCCTGGACCTGTGCCGGGTCGATGCCGGCGAGGAGGGCGAAATTGCCGGTAATCATCAGCCGCTGGATGTGATGGGCATAGGCCAGTGATTCGGTTTGGCCGATGGCCTCGGCCATGCAATGCATATGGGTCTTGGCACCCCAGTACATGGGGGGCAGGTCCTTATCGTGTTTCAGGGCATTGCGCTTGCTGTAATCCGGGCCTTCAAGGAAGTAAATGCCGCGGACAAATTCCCTCCAGCCGATGATCTGACGGATGAAGCCTTCCACCGAATTGATGGGTGCCTGGCCCTGATGATAGGCGGCCTCGGCGGCCTGGCAGACTTCCAACGGGTCCAGCAGACCCGCATTGAGATAAGGGCTTAATACTGAGTGGTAGAGGTAGGGCTCGCCAGTGAGCATGGCATCCTGGTAGCGGCCGAAGTCCGGCAAGGCGTGCCGGATGAAGTGATCCAGGACCTTGAGTGCCCCTTTACGGTCGGTATGGAAATTGAAGGGGCGCAGGGTGCCGAAGTTGTCGGCGAATCGCTCCTCGACCAATGCCAGTACTGCATCCAGGGTGTTGTCCGAGCCGGGCGCGGGAGGCTGCCGGCGAAACAGATCTTCGCTGGCTGCTTTTCGATTGTCGTGATCGAAATTCCATTTGGCGCCGACGGGTTTATTGCCCTCCATGAGCAGGCCGGTGTGGCGTCGCATTGTGCGATAGAAATGCTCCATGCGCAGGGTCTTGCGACCGCGCGCCCAGTCAGCGAAGGCCTGGCGGCTGCAGAGGAAGCGATCGTCCTCAAGCAGTTTCAGATCCAGAGGGCTGGCCTCCAGGGCCTGGAGCAGGCGCCACTCTCCGGGCTCGGTGGCCAGGACCTGCCGGGTTTCGAATTCCCGGGCCCGGCGCCCGAGTTCATCGGGGATGGAGCCGGTATTGTCGGGGTCATCCAGGCGGGTGTAGGCCACGGTCCAACCCTGCTGCTCCAGATGGCTGGCGAATTTGCGCATTGCCGTCAGGGTGAAGGCGATCTTCTTGGGGTGGTGGGCGACATAGCCGGTTTCGCTATCCACCTCGGCCATGACAACCACATCATGACGTTGGTCGGCCGCCTTGAGTGCTGCCATTCTTTCACTCAGTTGGTCCCCCAGAATCAGAACCAGCCTCACCACGGAATTGTCTCCCCGGCCCAGTCAAAGAACCCCCCGGAGTCATTTCGACTCAGGCCGGTGATGACAGCCAGCAGGTTCTTGGCTGCTGTCTCCGGTGTGACCGATGGGTGACGGCCGAGATAGGGCTTGGTCAGCCTGCTGGCAACCGTGCCGGGGTGCAGGGCTACGCAAATGGCCTGCTTTCGGCTGCGGCCGAGTTCGATCGCGGCGCCGTGGATGATCATGTTCAGGGCAGCCTTGGCGGCACGATAGCTGTACCATCCCCCGGCGCGGTTATCGCCAATGGAACCCACCCGGGCGGAGAGGGCGGCCAGCACCGCCGGCTCGTCTTTGGCCAACAGGGGAAGCGCGTGTTTGATCGCCAGGGCCGGGCCCACGGCATTGACCAGAAACAGTGCCGTGAGCGCTTCCCGATTCAGTTGTCTGAGGGTCTTCTCGGGCCGGTGGTCGTCGACCTGCAGGGCGCCGGTGGTGATCAGGATGCGGTGGAAGGGCCCGCTGAGGTTCCTGAAGTGCGCCTGGATGGAATCCTCATCGGTAATGTCCAGCCCATGCTCGGACCGGGAGAGGCCAGTCACGGCATGGCCTTCGGCTGCCAGGGCCTTGGTCAGGGCACTGCCAATGCCGCCGGAGGCACCAATCACCAGGGCGTTCTTCATAAGACCGACTCCTGTTGCCAGATGTTTTGGGTCCGCTTTCCCGACCGGCATCCGGCTGTGGAATATATGGTTTGTACAGGTATTGTATGCTAATGTTGTGCAAATTGTCCATCAGCGGTTCCCGAACTGGAGTTGCCCCATGAGCGAGCAAGCGACTGTCAGGCTGGTCTATGCCAGCCGGGCCACATTTGAGCCCCAGAAGAATGCCAACGGCATTGAGCCCAACGTGGCCAGAATCCTGATGCAGTCCCGGCGCAATAATGCCCGCGACCGCATTGGCGGGGTTCTGCATTTTGGCGATGGCTATTTCTTCCAGTGCCTGGAGGGTGAGCGGGGCCTGGTGAATAAGGTCTATCAGCGGATCGGGGAGGACCCTCGCCACGAGGATGTGCGGCTATTGCAGATGGAGCAGGTGGATGAGCGGAAGTTCCTCGACTGGTCCATGAAGTACGTTGCGATTGAAAGCCAGGTCCAGCGCTTGCTGGATCAGTATGGGCTGTCGGCATTTCGGCCCTATGAGTTCAACAAGCAAATGATTCACGGGCTACTGCAGGCCTGTGTCGCCGCCGAAGACCCCAGCCGAGCAGAGATACCGGATTCGCCGGTGGCTAACCGGCCCAGACAATCCGGTGGTGGTTTCTTTCGACGCCTGCTGGGTCGTGGCTGAGCTGTCCGGGAGGAGGTGATCAGCCATGACCCAGACGACAGTCAGCAGCCGTGGTAGGCCTCGGCGTAGTCGCTGTCAAAACAGTCGATCAAGCGATCGAGCATGGGCAGGTTGGGTGGCCAGGGCATGTCCACCGGGTTGCCGAGGGTATCGACTGGAGCGAATTCTTCGGGCTCGGGAACGTCCGCCAGTCTCTCCCTTGCGGCCTTGAGGGCCTTTCGGTCGCCCTCCAGAAAGGCGATTGTGCCGTCCACATAAAAGTTCCAGCCACCTCGATCCTCGTCGTTACGGTAGGTCTGCTCAATCAGCGGGATGGCTTTTTCGGTCTGGCCGGCCTGGGCCCGCATCTGGCCTTCGTGGAACAGCAGGATAGGGGCGTCGTTATCATGGTGACGCCGGTAGTCCCGGATGAGATCAGCCGCTTCTTCCGTGCAACCGGCCCGATGCAGAGTGCGCCATCCACCCTCCATGTCCTGATCGAAGGCATTCTGGTCAAGGGCCATCATGGCATCATGATCGTAGTCACATGAGGGCGCGGAAAGCGCGCTCAGCAGCAGGAGGAGAGTGGACAGCATGGTTTTGTACTCTGAGATGTCGGTGTCTTTGAGTATCTCTGCTTTTAGGTGCAGCCAGACATCGACTTAATCCGATTCGGATGTAAACTCGAACTCCGTTTCCACCAGCACAGGTTTAGCCTCAGTGTCGTCTTCCCAATGAAATTGCCACTGGCTTACGGAGTCCAGCACGGCGGCATTGAAAACGCCACTGGGTTGCGCCTCAGCAACTTTCGCACGTGAGACTTCTCCGTTCTCTTCGACCCGCATCAGTACCTTGATTGACCCGGTGGGCAGGAGTTCACGTGCTTCTTTGCTCATTCGCACGGGAGCTGAATCAACTGCTGCAAACACAGGATCGCTCATTTCAAGCTGTTCCAGCGCTTTGTCATCTTCCGATAGTGGGTCGGGGCGATTCTTACCATCACCGAAGTGGACAAAATCGATGGTTTGAGCCACTCGGACCGATTGCGCATTCGTAGCGTCATCCGGCTGGTAGCGCCATTGCTGGACGGCCCGGATCGCAGCACGATCGAAAATTCCCTCCGGCGTGGATTCCATGACCTCGATGTGGGTGACCTGACCATCGGCGTCGATCACCAGTCCCATTGTCACTGAGCCGGAGATACCCTTTGTGAGGGCGCTCCTAGGCCATTCGGGCGCAACCCTTGTTATTTCAGCGAAATAAGAGTTCGGATCTTCAACCTTTGGCAGCGCCTTTTTTTCCTCCGGAATAAAGGTTTCCGGCGAGCTGGCGCAGGCGCTCATGAGAGCGATAAGGCCAACGGCGAATGCAGGACGGAATACAGATTGCTGGCTCATACGGGGACCCCCTCCCTAAGGATCTATTATTCAATCTGCCACCATGGGGCATCATGGCCCTGGCGGACTCTGACGAGAATCGAGATTGGAATTTACTGGGCCTTTTGGGATTTTGTCAACGGGAGGCCGAGAGCTCCGCGCCCAGAGTGCAGGTTTGGAAAAAGACCTGATTGCTGCCTTAGGGAATGAAAAGGGCCGCGGCAGTCTCGCCGCGGCCCAGTCATCAGTACTGAGGTGAATCAGAAACGACGGTATTGGATGACCCGGGGTGAAATGGAGATGGGGTCACCTTCTTCGTTCAAGTTGTCGATCCGTTCCAGCAGGGAGACCCAGTCACCGTCGTCATGCAGCAAGGTCCAGCTTCGGACCATGGTCAGGTAGCAATCGACCTCCTGGGAATCGTCACAAATGGATTCCCGGCCCCACCAGACCGGACCGTCATCCCGCGGTTGCGCCCAGGCTTCCAATACGAGACGCCCGTTATCGAAGCGGTAATCGACTTCGTAATCAATGCCCAGTACTTCGTCGGTTGCTTTCTCGATGTAACGGATGCTGCCCCAGCCATCTTCTCTGAGATCGACGGCGAAGGCATAGTCACCCGCCGTTTGGTAATCCCACTGGACAAACAATTCACTGGCAAAGGTCTCATCCAGCCCGCCATTGGCGCTTTGTGGAGCGATCATGGAGCGAATGGAGCGGGCCTCACCATTGCTGTTTGTGGACAGGACCCTGGAGCGCCAGACGGGGAGGTGCTGTTCCGCCTTCAACGCAATTTCATGGACTGTGCCGCTGCCAAACTCGATCTGCAGCCAGCCGCTGTCGCTCAAGGACCAGTTAAAGGCCCCGGATTCGCTGGCTTCGCCGACCCCGCCGCTGGTGAAGGTCATCAGCTCGTCGCCATACCACGCCTCGCCACCGACAAGCGCGGGGAAATCGCCCGGAATGCCCCAGGTCTGATCAGCGATGTCGGCTTCCTCGAAGGCCATGAGCTGGTCCAGGTGGTGGCCGTAAAGGTCTGTCCGGAAATCCACCTCAATGCTTTCCCGGTCGGGATCGTCCGGGAATTCCCGGGTGCCGGCCTGGCTGACGGAGACGATGTCCATGCCGTCTTCTTCGGCCACCAGTGAGGCCTCGAATTCACTGAGACTCGTGACGCAGGCGGTTTGATAGGAATTGCCTTCATCGTCTTCGACCCAGCAAAAGGCTGCCGTGGTGAGTTCTCCGTCAAGATTCACTTCCAGCATGCCGTCGACGACTTCCCACTGGAAAGTGACCGAATCCACGTGATTGGAGTAGAGGCCAGTCCCATCCTCTTCGAAGCGGAACTGAGTGCCGGTGATGATATTGGGCTCCGGGCCGGTGATACCGAACCAGTCATTGGGTATCTCATCTTCGTCGATTCCCTGTACCAGGTCCTCGTCGGAGAGGATCTCACCAATGGCATTGTCGATACTGTCCGGATCGTTCTCCAGAACCTGCTCCTCATAGCTCTTTCGGCTTTCCTCTTCCTCAATCAGGCTGCTGGTGTCATCACTGCCCACCAGGGCCAATCCCGCCTGCGCCAGGGAAGCACCTGCTGCCGGGACAATGGTTCGATCCGGGTCTTCCACGGCAAGCAGGATCAACGCCGACGAGCGCAGTAGCAGGTTGGCCGACAGGCGGTCCCGCAGCGCTGTCCGTTCAGCCTCGGTTTCCGGTGCCTGACCATCGTTCTGCCAGCGCATCAGGGCGGCGTTGGCGGTACTCACATTGGTGATATTGACCCCCACGTTCTGTTCCCGGGTCAGAAGCCCGTCGTTGGTGGCAAGGGCCTGCAGTCGATTCATGTCACCAAGGTAGGACTGGAAGAGGATGAAACCATCCGTTGGGTCAGTGGCTTTAAGGCTCACCATTTCATCCGGTTCACGAATGCTGAGGCGCAGGCTGTACATGCCCTGTTCGTCGCTTCTGGCCTCATAGAGTGTTTCGCCCACCTGCGCCTCGATATCGGCATCGGCAATGATCGGGCCGGCGACCCGGCCAATCATCTGGATGGCCCCATGACAGGAAACGGCGATGTCGCTGACGTCGGCACCGGCGATCGTTCCTTCGGTGTTTTCCAGGTCACAGTTCTGGGCCGGCGCTTCCGGCAGGACCTGCGTGGCAACACTGTAACTCTCACCGTCCTCAAGCTGCGTGGCGAACTCAAATGGGCCATCCGAATCGATGGTCAATGACTCCGCATCATTGAGTCTCAGGATGAGCTGGTCTCCGCTCAGTCCGATGACTTCCCCGGCGACGGCAAAGACGGCTTCGCCATCCGGATCACCAGAGTCGCCACCATCGTCGCTGCTCGAACTGGAACTATTGCAGGCAGCGAGGGGAAGGACCAGGACAAGGGAATACAGACCTATGCGTGGATTGAATGGGGACATTGTCAACCTCCTTGGAGTGTTTTCAGACTGCCCGACTTCCTATTCCGTGACGGAAAATGAGAGGGACGTATGGATAAGCTAGGCTGGCGGGCGCCCCGGCGCATCACCCATATAGGTGAACTCTGGCGAGAAATTTTCGAGGTTGGCGGCTGGGTGGGGCAGGCCGCTGAGAGGGATGCGGTGCTAGCTTGTGGAGTCGGAGGGGCTGGCGGAGATATTCCAGGGTTTGCCGGTCAGCAGGCGTATCAGTTCGGACTGGCGCCCGGTGCCGGTCTTGGTGAGTACTCTCTTTAGGTGGCTACGCAGGGTTTCCCGCGACAGCTGCCAGTGATCGCTGAGCTCGGACAGTTCGTGACCCTGGGCCAGGGCACAGGCCAGTCGGGCCTCGGCCGCTGTAAGGCCGTAAAGACTCATGAGAATGTCGCGATTGACCAGGCCTGCGTCCGCCAGGTTGCTCAGGAGCCAGACGGTTTGCACATCAGGCCATGGACCCTCCAGGCCCATCGGGCCGGGTCTGGCTGGCGTGGCCACCACCAGAATGTGGGGTCGGCCCGCTTCATGTTGGAGCAGTATTGCCTCCGGGGTAGGCGGTTGGGAAAGGGCGATCCGGTTTTTGACAGTCTCGAGCATGCCCCGGAAGCGCTTGCGGTCTCTGGGGTGGGTCACCCTGATATGGCCTGTATCAGCCATCAGGCCATGACGTTGTTGAAGAATCTCCTCGGCCTTGTCGTTCTTGTGGACAATGCGATGCTCCCCGTCGAGTAGCACTACACCCACGGACAGGGCATTAAGGGTATGTTCGGCAGCATTGACCTGTTGCCGGGTGAGCCTCAAGAGCTGGCCCATGTTCACGGCCCGCTGGATATGGGGGACCAGGCGGCGCATATAGTTTTTGTCTTCCTGGTCAAACGGTCCAGCGGCCAGGTGTCGCTGGACTGCGAACTTGAAAACACAGTCCTCGGTGCGCACGGCAATACCGCCACAGACGTGATAATTCTCCTGGGGCCGCATGTAATCAGCGAAAAATTCGTTGTTACGGAGTTCCCGGGGTGTGAATAGCTGTTCGGATGTGGCGATGAATCCGGCCGGGACGGTCTTGAGTACATCGAGGAAGATGTCGTGCTTGATTTAGTACTCGCTGTGAGCTCGCTGCAGCGCCGGGTCCAGGTTGTAGTGAATGTTGCTGCGAATGGCGGTGTTGCGTTCATCGATGCCCCGGATGATGCCTGACTTGGCATTCAGGGTCTGGGCCAGGTCAACGATGAAACCCTGCCAGTGGTCCGGGTCGGTGGCGGCGGTGTAGATAGACTCCACCTGGCTCGAAAATCTATCGATGTCGTGGGTCGATCTCATGGCCGCCCCTTCACTGCGACGGACTCTGGTCAAAGGTATCCAGGACCTGGTCCCAGCGCTCAAACAAGGCGAAATGGGCGCTGTCTGCCCATTGATTCAGTGGGATACCACCAAGGTGCGCTGACAGCCATTGGCCCATGGCAATCGGCGCATTCAGGTCTCGGCTGCCATGCCAGAGGTGGACCGGGCAATTCGGTGCTTTGGGCGTGATGCCCCAGTCCGATGTCAGTGCCTGGGCGTCCGCCAGCATGCCTTCCAGGCCGGGCCGCAGACATTCGGTGAGGCTTGCGGCGTAGGCACTGGTACCCGTTTTTTCGAAAATGGCCTGGTCTTCCGGCGGTGCGCCGGCCAGAAGCAGGTCCAAGGGGGTGTCGGTGGATTCGAGACCGTCGTTGAGCATGGCGAGAAAGGCCTCGGCATCGCTACCGGCCAGTTGCCAGAATTGTTGCAGTGATTCCGGCATGCCCACCGTGGTGGCATCCGAGAATGGCGCAAGACTGCTGACCAGGCCCAGTCGGTTAATGCGTTCCGGTAGGCGCAGGGCGGCAGCCAGGGCATGGGGGCCGCCGCCGGAAAAGCCGAGAAGGCCAGTCTGGTCGAGTGCCAAGTGGTCCAGCAGGGCGGCCAGGTCGTCGGCAAAATCGGCAAGGGTACGGCCCGGGGAAGGGGAGCTTGCACCGTAGCCGGGGCGGTCCGGCACGATCACCCGCAAACCGAAAATCGCGGCCAGATCGGCCGCCGGGGCAAATTCCCAGCGTGATCCCGGCGTTCCATGGCAGTAGACGATGCCTCTGCCGTCGGCGAGGCCATATTCCGACCAGCCAAGTTGCCGATCAGCGGCAAGGCGCAGGGTGTGGTGGTTCCCGTACTGATGCCCGGTCATACTGACTCCCTTCACCGGGTTTGCTAAAGCCCGGAAACGATCCCCTCCTTCTTTTTACATATTAGACCTGCCGGGGCCTTGCTGCCACTCAAAATCGGCTTGAGGCGGGGATGTAACTCTTGGTTTGGTCCCGAGGGGCGTCAAGTCAGGTCCTTAGCTTGCGCTGAGCGCGGCTTGCCATCTTTCACCTTGGCTCCAGCCGGCCTCATGTCTGGTCGTCACTGAGGCTCCTGGTTGCCGGGGCGATATTGGAACTTGCCTGCCGGCCCGTTGTCGTCTTGCGGTCATCCGTGAGTTCCGGGAGGATGGGTTGCCATTGCCCGTCTGGAATCCCGACTTTGTGGTGTCCTATGCATAAACTGCCTGGCTCTTTCTCCCCTGTCTGTTTCCCTGTTCTTTTGCTGCTTGGGCTGTTCCTGACAGCCTGTGGACCGTCCGGTGATTCATCCAATGGTCTGTCCGAGCGGGATCTGCGTGATGCCGACTCGGCCGAGGGCCTGTTCACGGTGCATCAAATCGATGAGCGGATCCTTTTTGAGATTCCCCAGGACATGCTCGGGCGCGAGATGGCGGTGATGAGCCGTTATGCCAAGGCCCAGGAAGGGCTGGCGGCCCGTGGCGGCGGGGATCGCATGACCGAGAATATGGTGGTGCAGTGGGAGCGGCGCGGTGACCGTGTTGTGCTTCGCAGTCAGAGCCATGCCAATACCGCTGATCCGGATTCCCCCCTGGCCCTGGCCGTCGCCAATTCGAATTTCTCGCCGGTCGTTGCCAGTTTCCCGGTGGAGATGGAGCGACAGGGACGGGCGGTGATTGATGTCACTGAAATGTATCTGGGAGATCATCCGGCCTTCTCCTTTCCCCGCCAACGCCGGGATGATCTGGGTATCCGACAGTTTGATGCGGAGCGAAGCTGGCTGGAGTGGAGCCGGGCTTTTCCCGGGAACATCGAGATTCGGGCCGTGCGCAGTTATGACGCGGAGAATCCGCCCTCCAATCGTCGGGGCGGTACGGTTTCCTTCGAGATCAACCACTCCATGATCCTGCTGCCGGAGGAACCCATGATGCCCCGCCTGGCGGATGAGCGGGTTACCTACATTACCCAGCAGCAGACCGATTATTCCCGGGATTTCCAGGGGGTGCGGCCCTATGAATACCTGCGCCGCTACCGTCTGGAGCCCAAGGACATGGAGGCATTCAAGCGCGGTGAGCTGGTGGAGCCCAAGGAGCCCATCGTCTGGTATATCGACCCGGCGACGCCGGAGAAGTGGGTGCCTTACTTCAAGGCCGGGATCATGGAGTGGGAGTCGGCCTTTGAAAAAGCCGGCTTCAAGAATGCGGTGGATGTGAAGCTGGCACCCACCGAGGAAGAAGACCCGGAGTTCAGTCTGCTGGACGCCCGCTACAACGTGATTCGCTACGTGGCCACCCCGGTACGCTCGGCCAACGCCGGCGGTGATGTGGTGGACCCCCGTTCCGGTGAGGTGATCCGCGGTCACATGAATATGTACCACGGTCTGGATGAGCGCTTGCGTTGGTGGCTGGTGTCTCAGGTGGCCACCGCCAACCCCCGCTTCCGAACCACTGAACTGAGTGAAGAGGATCTCGGCGAGGCCCTGCGCTATGTGGTCTCCCATGAAATGGCCCATGCCATGGGGCTGCCCCATAACCAGCGGGCCAATTTTGTGTACCCGGTGGAGAGTCTGCGCGACCCGGATTTCGTGGAAGAGTGGGGCCATTCGGCTTCATCAGTCGGGCGTACTCGTTATAACTACATCGCTCAGCCCGGTGACGACGTGTCCCCGGAGCGCCGCATCGGTCTGTGGGATGAGTTCGCCATCATGTGGGGCTATCGGCCGATCCCGGAAGCCACCACGCCGGAAGAGGAACTGGAAACCCTCAATGAATGGATCGTCGAGCGGGCGGACAAGCCCTGGTTCCGTTCCGCCCATCCGCAGTTTGGCATGGACGTGGAATGGGACCCTTACCGCATGACCGAGGGTATTTCCGATGATCCGGTGAAAGCGGCTGAGTACGGCATGCGCAATTTGCGCGAGGCCACCCGCAATCTGCGTGAGTGGCTTTTGAAGGCCGGCGATGACTACTACGAGCTGGAAACCCATTACCTGCAGAATCTGACCCAATGGAATCGCTACGCCGAGCATGCCGCAGCGGCCGTGGGCGGCTCCTGGACCCACCACAAGCGAGTTGGCGAGGAGGGCGCGGTTTATACCCCCATCGATCCCGACTACCAGCGCAAGGCCATGGCCTTCATCGACGAGCATGTCCTCAGCACGCCGGAGTGGGCACTGGACATGGAAACCCTGCGTCGCTTGGAGCACGCCGGCGCGGTGGAGCGTATTCGGGCCTATCAGGAACTGGCCGTGCAGCGACTGCTAAATCATGCCCGCCTGGCTCGGATGATCGAGCACGAGGCCTTCCTGGGCGATGAAACCTATCGGCCCACCGATATGTTGGATGATGCCCGGGCCATGATCTGGCGGGAGTTGAGCGAAGGTGAGGCCATCAACACCTGGCGGCGCAACATGCAGCGAGCCTACCTGGAACAGGCCCAATACCTGTTGCAGCAGGCCGAGTCCGAGCACTGGCAGCCGCCTGCTTCCGGCAATCTCCGGGTGGGCAGGAATGACGACCCGCCCTTGAATGCGGATCTGCACATCAGCCAGTCGGATATCCGGCCCTTAGTCCGTGAACAACTGGCTTTACTGGCTGATGAGATCGCTTCCTTTCTGGATAATGGAGTGAAAGACCGGATGACCCGAATTCATCTGCAGGATGCCCAGCGGCGCATTGAGCGGGCCTTGCGCTAGATACAGGGTCTGGAAGGCTGGTTCTGCACTTGGATTTGAGGGGCCTGCAACCCGGAAAATAGCGGTAGCATAGACCATGATACTGATTGCCATGATTTGAAGTCCGAAATCGAGGGGGAAGGGAAGTGAGCCGGAATTTGATTGCTGGGGGCTTGTGTTTCTTGTTGCTGTTTGCAGCCAATGGTGTCCGTGCCACCGATATTTTTGTTGGGGGCGGTATTCTGGACGGCGGTGCCGGTACCCAGGATGATGACTGGAATCTTTTCTCTGCCCGCGATTTCAGGGGCACGGGCGGATGGGTATCGGTCGGTGCTATCGGTCGGTGCTATCGATCGGGATCTGCGCTTCTACGGCACGCTTGGTCGATTGCCATTTGATGATGCCGATCTGACTGTGGCGACCTTCGCTGGTGATTATGTCTTTGCCTACGGTGATGTGCTAAGGCCCTATATTGGGCTGTCCGCCGGCTATGGGCGGCAAAAGTGGACAGAGAACGTGCCCTTCGATGAGGACCGCATGGCCATGTTCGATGGTGAGAGCGGGGAGGGCTTTATCTTTGGCTTTCAGGCTGGTGTGCTGCTCGAGTTCAACCGACATTGGCAGATGGATATCGGTGGGCGGGGTTACTATTCAAGAATCAGCAGTTCGGCTGTGATCGAAGGCTTTGATGTGGCGCATCAGAGACTGGAGACGCTCAACTTCATGCATGTTTCCCTGTACTACCAGTTTTGATCCTGGGTTCTTCATTGAAAGCCGTCAATCTGTTGGCTTTTTTCCGGTTTGCAGGCAGGTGATGGCCCGCTCCAGGCCTTCCACGGTCAGGGGGAACATTCGCCCGTCAAGCAGCTCCCGCACCATGCCAATGCTGTAAGTCCGTTCCCAGTCTTCTTCGGGTACCGGGTTGAGCCAGATCAGGCGTTCAAAACGCTGTTTGATCTTCTCGAAGGAGGCCGCTCCCGGCTCCGGGTTCATGAAGTCGATGGCACCGAAGGGGGCGGCAATTTCGTAGGGCGACATGGAGGCATCACCGACGAAGATCGCCTTGTAGTCGGGGCCGTAGGTGTTGAGGATCTCATCCAGTGGGGTGAGATTGTCGTGGCGCAGCTCGTTAGCCTGCCAGAGATGCTCGTAGATGAAGTTGTGGAAATAGTAGTGCTCCAGGTGCTTGAACTCGGCACGGCATGCGGTGAATAGGGCTTCGGAAAGCTGGACGTGATCGTCCATGGAACCGCCTACATCAAAAAAACTCAGGACCTTGACGGCATTGTGCCGTTCCGGTCGGGTGCGGATGTCCAGCAGGCCGGCATTGCGGGCCGTGTCCCGGATGGTGGCATCCAGGTCCAGCTCTTCCCGGGCCCCGCTGCGGGCGAAGCGTCGCAACTTGCGCAGGGCGAGCTGGATGTTGCGGCTGCCGATTTCGGATTCGTCGTCCAGGTTTCGATATCGACGCTGCTCCCAGACCTTGACCGCCCGGCGATGGCGGCCCGGTCCACCGATGCGGATGCCTTCCGGGTTGTAACCGCCATGGCCGAAGGGGCTGGTCCCGCCGGTACCGATCCAGCGGTTGCCGCCCTCGTGCCGCCCGGTTTGTTCATTGAGCCGTTCTTCCAGGGCCTTCATCAGGGCTTCCAGCCCGCCAAAGGCCTCGATCTGGCGCTTCTCCTCTTCGGAGAAATGCCGGTCCAGTTCCAGGCGCAGCCAGTCCTCGGGGAATTCGCCGCCGAGCGGGTCGGGCATGGCCTCCAGGCCTTCCTGGAAATGGGCAAAGGCCTGATCAAAACGGTCAAAGCGGGTCTCGTCCTTCACCAGGGTCATGCGGCTCAGGTGATAGAAGGCATCCATGTCACAAGCGGCAAGGTTGGCCTCCATCACCTCATGCAAGGCAATAAGATCCTTGGGGGTGACGGGGAGCCCGTGCTGGCGCAGGGTTGTGAAAAAACGGATGAGCATGGGCGGCAGTGGCACTCAGGCGCGGCGGCTCATGAAGGCCAGGCGCTCCAGCAGTTGCACGTCCTGTTCGTTCTTTACCAGGGCACCATAGAGGGGTGGCAGGGCCTCGCGGATGTCACCGCCTTTCAGGGCCTTGGCCGCAAGCTGGTCGCTGACCAGCAGTTTGAGCCAATCCAGTAGTTCGGAGGTGGAGGGCGGCTTTTTCAGGCCTGGCACCTCGCGGACCTGAAAGAACATGCGCAGGGCATCGCTTATCAGCTTTGATTCAATGTCCGGGAAATGGACGTCAATGATGGCCTTGAGGGTGTCCGCGTCCGGAAACTCGATGTAATGGAAGAAACAGCGGCGCAGAAAGGCGTCCGGCAGTTCCTTCTCATTGTTCGAGGTGATGATCACCACGGGCCGATGCCGGGCGCGGATGGTCTCGCCGGTCTCGTAGACATGGAACTCCATTCGGTCCAGTTCCACCAGCAGGTCATTGGGAAATTCGATGTCGGCCTTGTCGATTTCATCGATCAGTAGAACGGCCCGCCGTTCGCTGGCGAAGGCCTCCCAGAGCTTGCCGGGGCGGATGTAGTTGTTGACGTCGTGGACCCGGTCATCGCCGAGCTGAGAGTCCCGCAGGCGGGAGACCGCATCGTATTCGTAGAGGCCTTGCTGGGCGCGAGTGGTGGATTTGATGTGCCACTGAATCAGGGGCATGTCCAGACCCCTGGCGATCTCCTCGGCCAGCAGGGTCTTGCCCGTGCCGGGCTCGCCCTTGACCAGCAGGGGGCGCTCCAGGGTCATGGCGGCGTTGACGGCCAGTTGCAGCTTGTCGTCGGCGATATAGCGCGCGGATCCCTTGAATCCGGTCATCGGGGGCCTCCAGGAAGTAGGGTATTCGGCGGAGGGCGCAGTGTACCCAATCCGGCCCGGGAGACCCAGGGATTCACCGGCCGGTGGCACTGAAAATGACGCTTGACCGGGCGCATTAGCTGATCTACTGTATTATCTATGTAAATCACCTGATTGTTCGAGGAGAAAGGAAGATGGAAGCAATGCGTGCTGCCCTGCTGAGCGGGCTGTTGGCAATTTCTCTGGGTCTCGGCGGTTGTGCCCTGGTGATTGGCAATGAGATGGGCAATACCGGCTGGGACGAGGCCTATCCGGCGGATTTCAAGGAGCAGAGCCGGAGTGACCGGGCCATGAGCCAGGCCGTTCAGGCTGCCCTCAACCGGGATGCCGAAACCCGCCGGGCGGGTATTCGGGCCCGCAGCCGGGACGGGGAAGTCCTGCTGTTGGGCCGGACCGGTGATCCTGACGTGGTCAGCCACGCTCTGCGAGTATCGCTTGAGGTGGAAGGCGTGGAGCAGGTCACCAGCCGGATCGAACTGACCGGCAGTCGCTAGGGAGGCAGGGATAATGAAGACGATTCAATGGAGTGTGGGCAAGGTACTGTTGTTGCTTATCGCCCTTGTTCTCGCGGCTGGCGGTGTGTTCGGCTACAAGCTGGTCTGGGGCAAGCCCTTCAGTGTTGACCATTTCTATGAGCGGGTTTTCATCCGCTTTGCCTTGCAAGACCCGGAGATGCTGACTCAGCTTGGCATTCTTGAGGGGACGCCGCTACGGGGTCATAACCGGCGTCTGACCGATGTGTCGGTGGAGCGGCAGAAGGCCCAGGTGGACCGGGCCATTCGGGATATGGAGATCCTGCGCTCCTACAGCCGGGATCGGATGACAGAGCAGCAGCGCCTGTCCGCCGACATCCTGGAATGGTTCATGGACACCAATCTGGCTGCAAGGGAGTTCATGTTTCACAACTTCCCGGTGAACCAGATGTTTGGTGTTCAGAACAATCTCCCGGAGTTCATGATTGAAACGCATCGCATCGATGATCAGCGCGGCGCGGAGGATTACGTCATTCGCCTGACGCGTTTCCCCGAAAAGTTCGGCCAGGTGATAGTAGGTCTGGATTACCGGCTGGAGCGGGACATTATCCCGCCACGCTTTGTTGTGGATCGTGTGCTGACCGAAATGAATGGCTTCATTGAGCCCGATGTGGAAAGCAACGAACTCTATACCCACCTCGCTGACAGCCTGGATGATCTGGAAGAACTGTCCGAAGAAGATCGTCAGGCGATTCTTCAGGGTGCCCGTGAAGCCCTTCAGGTGGATGTCTATCCTGCCTACCGGGACTTGATTGCCTGGTTCGAGGCAGTTCGCCCGCAGACGAGTGAAGCGGTGGGCGCCTGGACATTGCCCGATGGCGACCGCTTCTATCGCCATATGCTGCGCAGCAATACCACAACCGATATGAGCCCGGCCGAGGTCCATGAGCTGGGCCTGGAACAGGTGGACTCCATCCTATCGGAAATGGACGCCATACTGCGGGAGCAGGGCTATGAAGATGGCACGGTGGGCGAGCGCATGGATCGCCTGGCAGCCGAAGACCGCTTCCTCTATCCGGACACGGACGCGGGTCGGGAGCAGATCATTGCCGATTACCAGGCCATGGTCGATGCCCTGGAAAAGGAAATGTCACCCTATTTCGGCCGCCTCCCTAAAGCCTCGGTTGAGGTCCGACGGGTGCCCGAGTTCCGGGAGGCGACAGCAGCCGGCGCCTACTATCGGCCGCCGCCCATGGGTGGTGGCCGGCCGGGCGTGTTCTATGCCAATTTGCGTGACGTTGCCGAGGTGCCCAAGTTCGGCATGCACACCCTTGCCGTGCATGAGGCCATTCCCGGCCACCATTTCCAGATTGCCCTGCAGATGGAGATGGAAGGCCTGCCCACTTTCAGAAGTTTCCCGCTGTTCAGTGCCTACACCGAAGGCTGGGCCCTGTATGCCGAGCGCCTGGTGGATGAAATGGACCTGTATGAGGATAACTACGAGCGCCTCGGCATGCTCCAGGCGCAGCTATTCCGGGCGGTTCGTCTGGTAGTGGATACCGGCCTGCACTACAAGCGCTGGACCCGCGAGGAGGCCATTGATTACATGTTTGAAACCACCGGCATGCCCCGTGGCGATGTCGTGGCCGAGGTGGAGCGCTATGTGGTAATGCCGGGACAGGCCTGCAGCTACATGGTGGGCATGCTGCATATCCAATCCCTTCGCGACCGCGCCGAGCAAGCCCTGGGGGAGCATTTCGAACTCTCCGACTTTCATGATGTAGTCCTGGGCAACGGTGCCATGCCCCTGTCGTTGTTGAGCAAACAGGTAGATGCCTGGATCGAGGCATCGCAGGGCGACTGAAGGAGAAAGCGAGGCAGACTTGTGCAATACGACCGTATTGGACGCTGCCCGATTATTCACTGCTGGCAAGGCTTAAGCGCTAGTCAAGTGGCTGATTGCCGAGAAAACCCGGGCTCCGCATCTAGCAGAGCCCGGTTCCTTCTTTCAATGTTCTTCCAGACGGATGTGGCCGCTGAAGCTCTGGAGGCGGACACTCAGGGAGCCAGCACCGTCCTGGAATTCCAGGGTGTTGCCGGGGCCCTGCCTGCTCCGGACAGCTTCCCCGCCCAGTTCACTCTCAATCTGCCCACTGTGACTGCGGGCAGTCAGGTTAAGAGGCAGACCGCTGGGGAGGGCCAGGCGAATTTCACCACTATGGCTCTGGGCCTCGATACTGGCACGTTGCTCGGGCTTCAGACTGGCGTGGAGTGCTGCCGATACGGTTTGCAGCCTGGCACTCCGGATATCCCGGCCTTCAATCTCGATGACGCCGGACACATTCTCAGCCTCAACCCGGCCCTGAAGATCCCTGGCCAGAACGCGGCCACTGACCGAACGCAATCGGTTTTCTTCCTGACCGCTGCCTTTTAGGTGGATATCCCCACTGACGGTAGCCAGATCCAGGCGGGCCGGGCGGGCGTCCACGTTCAGGTCACCGCTGACAGCTTTCAATGACAGTCGCTCACCCTCAAGTCCGCGGACGGCGAATCCTCCGCTCACCACGCGGCCTTGCAGGGATATACCTTTAGGGACAGTCAAATTCAATGTGGTCCCATTGACCTGCGTGTTGCTGCTCTCATCCTTGGGCCGAAGATTGATTACCCAGGCATCACGATCGCCCCGGATCTCCAATTCCTCCACTTCCTCGCCCAGTTTGCCTGTGAGCCGAAACTCGTCGGTGTTTTCAGCCTGTATATTGATCTGGCCGACCATGGCATTGATATTTACCCGCGCATCAGCAGCTATGGGCCGTGATTCCTGCACGGGCTCGGCTAATGTGGCTGTGCTAAATAACAGGAGCGTCAGCACAATCCAGAAAAGCATCAGGGTTCTCATGGTTATATTCTCCATTCCGGTTCCACACGATTCATGAGTTGCATTTCCCGCAGCCGGGCGTCGATCAGCAGATCCAGCAGCAAAGGGTCTCCAGGGTTTTCCGCGACGGCCTGCTCCAGTTCCAATACCGCGGCGCGATGGGTTTCCCAGCCCGGTGGGTTGCTGTGACCACCAAATGCTTCGGCGATGGCCGCCGGGGAGTGTTGCAGCAGGGCCTGACTGGCTGACTCAAGAGTGGCCCATTGCTGCTTTTCCACCTCCGGTGATTGTGGTGACGGTGCTAGCCAGACCAGCAATCCCAGGGTCAATACGGAAGCCGCCACGGCCAGCCCGCTGAGTACACGGTGCCTTGACTGTCTCCTGATGCCCCGCTCAATGGCCTGCCAAATACCCTCTGGTGGCGCGGCCTCTCGTGGAAGAGCGTTCAGTCTGTGGTCCAGTTCCCGATCAGTGAGTGTCATGGGAAAGCACCTCCTTCAACAGTTTTCGAGCCCGATGCAACTGCGCCTTCGATGT
Source organism: Natronospira sp. (assembly GCF_007134575.1). Taxonomy (NCBI): domain Bacteria; kingdom Pseudomonadati; phylum Pseudomonadota; class Gammaproteobacteria; order Natronospirales; family Natronospiraceae; genus Natronospira; species Natronospira sp. The sequence continues at coordinate 1,707 of NZ_SLKM01000314.1, read as the reverse complement.
CCCGACCGCAATGCCCGCTGTTGACGCGATCTCCTCGTGGCTCATCCCTTCCAGGTGGAATAGAACGAGCACCAGGCGGGCATTGTCAGGCAGCCCGGTAATGGCACGCTCCAGGTCCCGGTCGGCACAGGGCCAGGGTGGCTCCCCGGCAGCTTGCTCTGGGGGATTCTCCTGGGTGAGCAGCCGCGGCCGCCGTTTGTCCGCCAGGGAGATATTGACCAGCAGCCGCCGCAACCAGCCGCCAAAGGCCTGGGGATCCCGCAGCTGGCCCAACTTTTGCCAGGCTTGAAGGAAACAGTCCTGGACCCAGTCTTCGGCCCGGCCCCGATCACCGCCGGCCAGCCGCCAGGCAGTGGCGAGGAGCCGTCCGCCGTAATGGCGGTACAGCTGGTCGAAGGCTTCCCGATCCCCCCGGCTGGCGGAAACCACCCACGCCTGCTTTGAGTCAACGCTTTGGCTGTCATTTTTGTTATCCATGCCCATAGGATGCGCCCAGTTCTGGCAAGGTTTGAATCATCGCCCGAATTTTTTTCCTGGTCGGGCGGCATGGAAGCTGCTTCGCGCGCTGACGGGATGGCAGGAATCAGCGGCCTATCAGGCTGATTCCAGGTGTTTCGCTGCCGCGCAAGGCGGCGTCGGAATCAGGAGATTATGCTGCTATGCTTTGGAGAAGGCGCCCAGGGTATGCCTCGTTGCCGGGCACGGCAGGGCAACTCGGGGGCCGCAGAGCGCAGGCGGGATTTTTGGGGGGAGTGAATGGGGCAGTTGTCGAGATTATCGATTGCGTCGCGACGATTTTGGCTCGTGTCAGTTCTTCTTCTTCTGAGTTTTTCGGCCCAGGCGGGCCTGCTCAATTTTCACCACTACGATGTCCAGGATGGTCTGCCCCAGACCCAGGTCCTGAGTATTCACCAGGACTACCGGGGGTATCTATGGTTCGGTACCTATGGCGGCGTCAGTCGCTACAACGGGGTTCAGTTTGAGACTTTCACGACTGCCAGCGGGCTGGGCGCCAATGCAGTGGAGGCCATTGCCAGCGATCCCGATGGGACTATCTGGGTGGCCACTGGTGCCGGCGTGTGCAAAAAGTCAGCGGGCGAAGCGCGCTTTTCCTGTCTTGATGTGCCGGGTCTTGACGAGGCATATGTCTATGACTTGCATTTGGATCCGGAGAGGCTTTGGGTAGCCTCCAATCGGGGATTGTTCCGCGTGCAAGGGGAGCTGTATCAGCAGTATACGGACAAGGACGGGCTTCCTGTCAGTTCCGTTCAAAGCGTGGTCACTCTGTCGGATGGCACGGTGGTGGCCGGGACGGTGGAGGGGATTGCGCAGAAGCCTCCACAAGATGACGGGTTTTCCATTCCTGAAGGGGGAGCCGAGCTGACGGTCGCCACCATGCTGGCCCGGGATGGAAAGGTCTGGCTTGGCACGACTGCAGGACTATTTGTCTACTACCAGGGCAGTATTTTTGTATCCCCCCTGCCATCCGGGAAATCCGGTGCTGTGGACATCGTATCCCTGGCCCTGGGCCAGGATGACGATCTCTGGGTCGCCAGTGGTTATGGCGTCTATCAGCTAGCCTCCAATGGCATCAGGCAGATCACCACTGAAAGTGGCCTCGCCGACAATAATGTCCACTCTGTCTTCGTGGACCGGGAGGGACTCGCCTGGATGGGCCATGATTATGGCTTGAGTAAACTCGTGCCG